>JAAYOT010000091.1 GCA_012520205.1 Clostridiales bacterium | reverse complement strand
CCTTAAAATTATAAGTTTTTCTAAAAAAACTATTGACATTGCTTTTTTAAAGGTATATAATAAAATTAGGATAATACATTATAAAACCTTATAAAAAAGTCGGTATCTGTTCTATTTTACCACTTTTATTTTTTTATGTCAATATTTAAGCCATTTGTTTTCAAACAAATGGTTTTTTTAATTAAATTTCTTTATTTAGCAGTTCATCAAGCTCCTTATTACCTTTTAAGAAACTCAATTCATCATTAATACTACTTTTAATCATATTTATAAAGTTTGAAAGTAACTGTTTATTGAACCCCTCTTCATTTTCTCTTGTTTTTATATGACTATATAATTTTGATTTTGATGGATTCCACTTTTTACTCATTGAATCTAACATATTCTTTAGTACAGCTATAAAATTATCTGAATCCTTTTGTGCTATATATAATTGTAAATATCCAGCATAAGTATTGTAATCCCATAAATCATATAATTTCACTGTCTTTTCTAAAACTTCTGTAAAATACTTAGCATCTTCATAACGTTTTTCTTTTAATGCTATTTCCATCATAGACATTAAGGTATTAACTATATCAGTTGTAACTGAAATTAATTTTTTCTCAAAAACCTTCCATGCTTTTTCAAAATCACCTGATTTAGTATAGAAATTTCCTTTTAACAACTTCTTATCATAAGTAATATCCGGTAACTTATTAATATATTCTTCTGCTTTTTTATACTCTTCTCTTTCTAAATATTTATTAATCAACATGGAAATTGCCTGACTCTTCACTTCTAATTCATCAGAATCTTCGACCCTAACATATAAACTTTCAATTTGTTTTTCGTAGTTATCCTTATTTTCTATTCCAAACATATATATGGCTCCTTGCAACACCGTTGCAATTGTTAAAATTAATTTATGACAAGTGGGATACTCATGAATTTTATCCATAGCTTTCTCAAAAGCAGCATCAAAACCTTTAGTATTTATTATATTTACTAAATCATTTGCAAATTTACCTATTTCTTGTTCGGATAATTCTTCTTTAAATGAAAGTAATGTATTTAAGTCAACTCTTAAAAGTCTTGCTAAGGCTGGTAATATAGTTATATCGGGATAGCAGCTGCCCTTTTCCCACTTATTTACTGCCGGTGTTGATACTCCAAGATAGTCAGCAACTTGTTCTTTCCAATACAAATTCCTAGGGTTAATCCAAGTCCTATATTATCTAAAGCAACCCAAAAGGCTATACCTAAGGCAATTCCAAGAGGTATATAGGACCCCTTATTTTCTTTATTAGTCATATAAATCTCCTTACTGTAAGTATTTTTCTAAGCAATCTTTAAATGAAAATATTGTGTACATTTCATAAATGTAGCATTTTCTTTCTGCTAAAGTTACGTTTATTTTTATTTTTTATTGTGTTTTGTAAATTAGAATATTTACTTTTATTTATATAATAATACCATTTTATTGTTAAGTTTTTATATTGATTATTTTAAATTTTTCTTTTGTTTTTATTATGGTATGAGTTTCATTTACGAGGATATTATTTAAGAATACCATTGACAAAATTAGCAGTCACAGATATGATGGGGAAACCTATGTAACTGGCAACATATTCACCTTTTATATTTATTATCAAAAAATGATTGTATTTTAACTTCTTCTCCAAATATATCCTTTGCAATTGGTGTTAATTTTGCATTTAGCTTTTCTTCCATTATCCTATTTATATAATTATCATGAACTTCAGATAAATCTCTTTCTACTTCAACAAAGAAAAATTTATCAGGATTACTAACTGGATAACATACTAATTTTTTAGTATCATTTAGTGCTCCAAAGGTACCCCCAAATTGCTTTATTTCAAATTCTTCTCCATACCTCTCTTCTAGAGTTTCAAGAGCTACTTTCTTATAATCATTACCAGAATTTATAGAACATCCTGTAAATGAACTTCCTAAAACCATCATTAAAATAATTCCTCCTATTTTATATAATTTTTTTATCTTTTCTTTAATCACCTTTTGATCCTCCTATATTATTTTTCTTCTTCTTCTCTCTGCTTCTCTTCGCCTTCTTTCCGCCTCTTCTTGCCTCTCAATTTCTCTAATTTGTCTATCTATGCTATCAATTTCAGCTTGAATTTTTGCTTTAACTGTAGATGCTAAACTAATACTTTCATAGATTTTTTTATAGCTATTTTTATTAATATTAGTTGATAAAGTTACCAACCTTCCTGTATTATCGCTTTTTAACCCATCTTCTATCCCTAATTTCACATTTCTTACACAGTTATCAGCAGCTACACATTTATCACTTAAATTTCTCATCAAACTTTGTAAATTATTTATTTCCTTAAGATTTTTTTCCTTCTGTCTTCTTTTATTTCTCAAATAACTTTTCATAACTCCTCCTTTAGAAACCTATCTTTGAAGCTATAAAATTATCCATCTGTTGATAACCTGAATTTGCTTTATTTAACTCTGCTGCTAAATCCCCAATACCATTACTTAATAACTTCATATTTGATATAAGCTTTTTGTTTTTTAAATTAAAATTACTTCCGCTCTTACTATTCCATGTATTAGCAAGTTTATTTCCTTCTTTGTTTATCTTATTAATACTACAATTCAAACTTGCATTTACTTGATTTAATAAACTTACAGCTTCATAAAAAGCATAACTTTTAATTTTTACCTCACTAGACATAAGCGACCTCCATAAAATTCTATTATTTCCATTATATTAAATTTTATCATTGCTAATTCAATTCCTCAACTAATACTTTCTAAAAATGTAAATTAATAAAATAAATAAGTTTCTTTTTTACTATTGAATTAAATCATGCCTATGATAAAAGCACTTCTATAAGAAAGGGGGGTGTTGATAAATAGAGTTAATTTTCTATATCTAAAAATACGAAAATCAACCCTAATAACTTATTCAATTAAGGTTGACTCATTTATTATCT
>JAAYOT010000090.1 GCA_012520205.1 Clostridiales bacterium | reverse complement strand
AATTAAGAAAAAAAGAGGGAGAGTATATAGGTTTTACACAAATCTATATACTCTCCCTTTCCTTAATTTATTTCAACTATAAATTGACTTATATCGGATTGAAGCTTATTAGCAAGTTCTGCTAATTCTTTAGCTGCTTCAGCAATATTTTGAGTTAATGAAGTTTGTTCTTCAGCAGATGCAGATACCTCTTCTGTACCAGCTGCTGTTTCTTCAGTAATTGCTACTATATTAGTTGTAGCTTCAGCAACTTCTTCAGCCCTAATACTCAAGGATTTAGATGCTTGTACAACTGTTTTAATGTTTTCTGTAACAACTTCAACTGATTGGGATATTTCATTGAAGGCATTTACTGTATCTTGTAGGGCTTGTTCTTGCTCATCTAATGCTTTAGTAGTATTATTTATCTCCATTACAGAAGTATCTACACTTTCCTTAACTTCTTCTACAATTCTACCAATTTCTTTTGCGGAAGTGCTAGATTGTTCAGCAAGTTCTCTTATTTCTTCTGCAACGACAGAGAAGCCTTTTCCAGCTTCACCAGCTCTGGCTGCTTCAATTGCTGCATTTAATGCTAATAGGTTAGTTTGCTCAGATATACCGTTAATTACTTCAACTATTTGACTAATAGTAATAGATTTTTGAGATAAGGCAAACATAGCCTGGCGTACATTATCAGAAATATCTTTAGTTATCTTTGTTTTTTCTTCATGGATTTGTACAATTTTTTCACCCTGACGAACTGTAGTCATAGCTTTCTCAGTCAAGGAATTTGAATTTTCCATATCATTATTTATCATATTAAGCCCATCTAATATTTCGCTAAGTTGAGCATTTGCTTCTTCTGCAGATGTTGCTTGTACTGTTGCGCCATCAGCAAGTTGGCCTACAGCCAGTGAAATTTGCTCGGAAGCATGACTTACTTCATTTGATGAATTCATTATATTATTAGAGGATTCAGAAACTTTAATACTTAAGTCTTTTGCTCCCCATATAGCAGACATGGTATTTTCCATCATATTATTAAAGCTATTAGATAATTGTCCTATTTCATCCTTGCTTTTAATGCTGCTCCTTACTGTTAAGTCTCCTTCTGAGGCTTTTTTAAATAGGGATGCAAGGGAGATTATAGGTTTGCTAATTCTTAAACTAAGCATAACTGCAAATAGTATTGCAATTATTAGTGAAATTATTGATATAACAGTTGATGTTATGATATTAGAAGCTAGTTCTTTATTCATACTTTCCCTTTGAAGGGCAATTTCAGCATCTATATCATCTATGTAATTCCCTGTTCCAATTACCCAATCAAAAGGCTCAAAGTATATGCTATATACTCTTTTAGGTGCAGGTTCAGTGCTTCCGTTTTTAGGGAACCAGTATTCAGAATAACCACCACCATCTTCCATAGCCTTATTAATTATATCTTGAATAAGTAGTTTTCCATTTGAATCCTTATCATTATACCTATTAGTACCTTCAGTTTCGCTTCCAAGAAGAACAATGTTTGTACCATCAGGTTCATCTATCCAAAAATATCCCTCTTCGCCATATCTAATTTCTCTTACTAAATCAGCTCCTAATTTTTTGGCCTCTTCCAGACTTATTTCTCCTTTTTTACTTTTATTATTGATTTCTGTAAGCATAGATATAACGTTTT
>JAAYOT010000011.1 GCA_012520205.1 Clostridiales bacterium | reverse complement strand
TACTATTAGATACAACTTCACCTTGGATATCCCCTATCCTTACTATTGAACCTACTTTAGGCAATCTTTGTCTTATATCTTCATATGTACTTTGTTCATAATTTAAACAGCACATTAATCTCCCGCATATTCCTGATATTTTTGTTGGATTTAATGAAAGATTTTGTTCCTTAGCCATTTTTATAGACACAGATGTAAAATCTCCTAAGAATGTTGAACAACAAAGGGTTCTTCCACAAGCACCCATTCCCCCTAACATTTTAGCTTCATCTCTTACACCAATTTGTCTAAGCTCTATTCTAGTTTTAAAGATTGTAGCTAAATCTTTTACTAATTCCCTAAAATCTACTCTTCCATCTGCTGTAAAATAAAATATGACTTTATTATTGTCAAAGGTATATTCTACATCTATTAATTTCATATTTAATCCATGCTCTTCTACTTTTTTCAAGCAAATTTCTAGAGCATCTTTTTCTTTAAGTTTATTTTCTTTATGCTTATTTATATCTTCTTTTTCTGCAACCCTTATTACACTCTTTAAAGGTGCTATAATATCAGACTCAGGTATTTCCTTGATTCCAATAACGCATTCACCAAACTCTATTCCTCTTGCAGTTTCTACAATTACATAGTTTCCAGCATTTATATCTAAGTTATTTGGATCAAAATAATATATTTTACCTGCCTTCTTAAACCTTACTCCTACAACTTCTATCATTATTAAACCTCCATAAATCCCATAAGCATAACTCTAATTGTTAACAAAAAATTGGAGTTTCTTGATAAATTATATCTACATTCTCCTATTTTATCAATAATCTTAGTAAGTTTCTTATAGGACATTTCAATAGCTAATTGTTTAATATCATTTATTTTATCTTTGTTTATTATTCCTTTTTCATTGTTTATTTCTTTAAAGACCATAATATCTCTTACAAAGGATGATAAAATATTTAATATCTCTTCTTTTTTTTCTTTATATGATGAAAATTTATTTTCAAATTCTAATAAATTACTAATATCTCCCTTAATAATTTTATATAATAAATCTATTAATATATCTCTTAAATTTTTCAATGATGAATCCTTCAAGAAGGCCTCAGCTTTTCCAGGTATTCCTTCTGCATATGAAATAGCAGCACTTATTTCTTCATCTTTATATTCAGAAACACCTATCTTTTTAAGATATAAGTTTACTTCTTCATTGGATAAAGGAGTTAACTTGTGTATTTCACATCTGGATTTTATGGTATCTAGAATCAGCTCCAAACTCTCACATAATAAAATAATATAAACACCTTTAGGAGGCTCTTCAATAGTTTTCAAAAGAGCATTTTGAGCTTGAACAGTTAATTTATTTCCATTATGAATTATGATTACCTTTTTATCTCCCTCATAGGGTTTTTTATTGATTTCATTTATTATCTCCCTAACATCATCAACCCCAAAGGAAGCCTTTTTTAATCTATAACTTATAATATCTACATATTCTCTATTGCCACTTACCCCTAAAATATCTCTTGCAATTATATTAGCTAAGGCGCTTTTTCCAATTCCATCTTCTCCAACTATTATATGGGCATGGGAGATCTCTCCTGTACTGATTCTTAAATTTAAATTATTTAATATTCTACTGTGTCCTATAAATTCTCCCATGATATCCTCCATTGATTTATTTATACTCGAATAAACTGATCTACATCTATAACAAATATAGTTGCTCCACCTACTTCAACTTCTATAGGATAAGACATAAACATATCTACATTTCCTGTAATAGGTGTTGTAGTGCTTATAATTTGTTTGCGTTTTTTGCAAATATCTTCTATCAACCCAATAACGCGGTTTACCTTTTCTTCTTCAACTCCAATAATTAAAGTTGTATTTCCTGCTTTTAAAAATCCCCCAGTAGTAGCTAATTTAGTAACCCTAAAACCCGCTTCTGTTACAGAATCAATTAATTCAGCTGAATCGTCATCTTGAACTATGGCTATTACTAACTTCATATATAACCCTCCATAAATAATACTCTCATTAATATTTTATCATAATTGCTCTATAAATTAATCAAAAATTTATAATCTACTTCCCATTAAAAACTTACTAGCTAGCTTATTATTGTTAATCTTCTTTATTTTATAAATTCAATAATAATGCTTTTTACAGATTCAAAAACTTCATCAATTGATTTTTCTGCATCAATTTTTATGAAGGATTCTTTATTTGCTTCATATAGTTTTGTATACCCTTCCCTCACCTTATGATGAAAATCCATTTTTTCTAAATCTAATCTATTAACTTCCCTATCTTTGTTCTTATTTATTCTTGCTAGTCCAACCTCAGGACTTACATCAAAAAATAAATTTAAATCAGGCATGTACTCATCTATTGCAAATTTATTTATATTATATATTTCTTCTATTCCTAATCCTCTAGCATATCCTTGATAAGCTAAGGAAGAATATAAGAATCTATCGCAAAGAACTATTTTTCCCTTTTCTAATTCTTTAATAACCTTCTCCACCAGATGCTGTCTTCTTGCTGCTGCGTATAAAAGAGCTTCTGTCTTAGCATCCATTTGAGTATTATTTTTATCAAGTATTATATTTCTAATATCCTCTGAAATTTTTATTCCACCAGGTTCCCTTGTTTTTATGCAGTCTATATTATTTTCAATTAAATAATTATAAACCATTTCTAATATTGTGCTTTTACCTGAGCCTTCTCCACCCTCAAAGGCTATAAATTTTCCCTTTTTCATTTATATCTCCCTCATATGTTTAAATTATATTTTCTTTTAAGCCAAGCTTTTATTCTATTTTTATAATAATTATATTCAAAGTCATCAACAGTTAACATAGTAATATTATCATAACATGAAGCGCATAATAAGCTTTTATTAATAATTATATCACTATATATTTCTTTTCTACAAATCATACACTTATTTTCGTTTTTATCTATTCCTTTAATTAATAAATCCATTTCTCAAAACCTTCCTTTTTAATAAATTTTATTATTATTCTCGCCACTTAGGTATATTTATAATCATTTAAAGGAAAATAACTATAAGGAAAGTTGGGAGGAATGTAGTATGAAAAATTGTATGATTTCAGCTTTAGAAAAATCTAAAG
>JAAYOT010000089.1 GCA_012520205.1 Clostridiales bacterium | reverse complement strand
GAGGAAGAGGGAATAGTAGATGATGAAGTAATGTTAATGATGTGGCTTCTTCGTGAGAGTGGCTGTTTTCAAGAAGTATTTTCAAGGGGAGAGTCTAGACAACGATCTATGGAAAAAATTAAAGAATCATATTATGTATCAATTGGTGAATTAGTAAGGCTGACAGGTTCACGTTATAGCACACTTAAGTTTTACACTGAGGAAGGTATGCTGCCTTTTATGCAAGAAGGAGAAAAACTAACAAGAAAATTTCCCCGTGAAGAAACATGTAAAAGGATTGAAGAAATTAAGCTTTTTAGAAAGCAAGGATATAGCATTAGTGAAATTAAAAAGCTTTTAGCCAAGAAGAATTAATAAAGAAAAAAGAATTACATTAAATGTAATTCTTTTTTTTGGTTGCGGGGGCAGGACTTGAACCTACGACCTTCGGGTTATGAGCCCGACGAGCTGCCAACTGCTCCACCCCGCGATATTAATTTTTAGTTGCCTTAACAACTACACTTATTACTATAGACTTATTAAATAATAATGTCAAGGATATAAATCATAGTATTTTCAATTTAAGGATGGAATAGGGCTAAAAATCTGACATAAACTCCATATTCCTAAGCTATCTTAATATAAGCTTAGTTTAAGATAGCCTTTTTGCTTATAGTAAAAAATAAAGACAATAAATTTTTTGATTTTTAGCCATATTATGGTTATAATTATATAAGAGAGAATATAATTTAAAAAACTCATTTTTATGGAAACCCATACTTATAATAATTAAAAATTTAACAAAGTTAACTTTAATAAAAATTCTATTAAAGGAGAGGGAATATGTTAAAAGGTGTTAGAGAAGGATTATATGAAAATGAAAACGATAAAATCTTACAGAAAAAGCTAGATATCAAAAAGGAAAAATCAAATTCAGAAGGTGAAAATAGTAAAAGAATTACAGAGATAGCTAAGAGAATTAAAGAAAAAGTAGATAATATTTTAACAAGTGTGAAAAAAGATAATATTGAGATTGAAGATATAGAAAAGATTAATAAAGAGGGGCTTAAAGAAGTATTTAATCTTATTGAATTATATGATAATAATAGAGAATTGTTTTTAGAATCAGATATATTTGATTCACTGGATAAAGAAATAAGTATGATCGTAGAAATCCTATGTAAGAAAGATAATGTTAAAAATTTTATAAATTTTAATAAGGAAGCTTATAAGGAAGAATACTTTGAAAATAATATCATAGAAGAAGATGATGAATTTTATGATGAGCATCTTGAAAATGTCTTAATAATAATAAAAGAAGTTGAAGAAACTCTTGCAGATAAAGCTATAGAGGATTTAAATAAGTTATTAATAAGCTTAAAAAGTATTAAAGATAATCTTAATGATCTTAAATAAAAAAAATTAATAATTATTATACTAAATAAGTTATAAGTAGGGGGAATGTAGGTCTTATTAAGTACAAATACACCTAAACAGGAATATAATGTATTAGGGATTAACCTAAAAAATATAGGAATTAGGTGTTTATATGGATTTGTATTTAAAAAGAAGGCTTATAAATTTAAGAGACACTTTTAGTACAGGTCACTGGGAAATGAAAACGATTCAAGATCTAATAGCTGATATAAGATATAGCATTTTAAATATATCACAAGATGAATTTATTGAGTTAATGAAAATACCAAAAGAACTAATGAAACAACACATTAATATAGAAGATTACCCAACATGGAAAATTAATAACAAAGCTTATTTCTTAAAAAATATAAAGATATTTAATGAAGATTTTTTCGTTAAACTAGCAAGTAAGATCTATAAATTGCAGTATAGTTTAGATAATATTATAGAAATCATTGACTTTTTGGGTTTAAACTTTAATATATTAAGAAAAAACTATGGTAAAAAAATTGAGCTACCTTTAAAGAACATTGAAGAAACTTTAAGGGAATGCACCGTAATTAATAATGAAGAATTAATGAAATTAGGACTAGTATTTGCAGCGAGAATTGAAAGAGTTTTGAAAATGAAAAGTTAGAAAAAATAAAAATAGAACTGCCTTTTGGCAGTTCTATTTTACAGAGAGCTCCTATAATTTACAGAAATCTGTTGCTTTAGTATTATCTTGAACATCCATTAAAGCTTCACCAAATCTTTGATAATGGATAACTTCTCTTTCTCTTAAGAAGCCAAGAATCTCCTTAATTTGAGCATCATCTGTTAAATTCATTAACCATTCATAAGTTACTCTAGCCTTTTGTTCTGCATTCATATCTTCGTGTAAATCTGCAATTATATCACCTTTAGCTTGAATATAAGTAGCTGTCCAAGGGTTTCCTGTTGCGTCAACATAATAAAGAGCCTTTCCATGATCAGCATAATGACCGTCTAATCCTGCTTTTTTTATTTCATCAATAGATGCATTTTCCATTATTTGATGAACCATTGTTGCAATTACCTCAACGTGAGCCATTTCTTCTGTTCCTATATCAGTTAAAAGTGCCTTTGATTTATTTGTTGGCATAGAAAATCTTTGATTTAAATATCTAAGGGCAGCAGAAAGTTCTCCATCAGGTCCACCATATTGAGTAATTAAAAGTTTTGCCATCCTAAGATCTTTTGATTTTAAGTTAACCGGATGTTGTAATGTTTTAACGTAATACCACATTATCTCTTTCCTCCTTTGATATTTTCCCAAGGCCAAGGACTATTTACCCAAGCCTCTGGATTTTGGAAATATGCGCTTCCGAAATTGGTTAGTGGACCATATTTCTTTTCATAGTCCCATATTAAGCGTTTTAATTCAGAAGAAAGAGCTTTGAAATCTTTTGTAGCACCTTCTGATTCAGGATGGGTATCTAAATATAAATTTAAATCAACTAATGCAAATTGAACTTTTTGAATTTCTAATAAATGCTCATGTCTATTCATCATAGCTTCTCTTACCTCCTACATAACCAGAATCACAATAAGGATTGTATAAATCCTTAAATATAGTTCCTGCAATCAGGGCATTATCTAAATTGAAAAAGTTTCTATATGGTTGAGGTTGAATATAAGCTTTTGCATAAACACGAGGATCAAAAAGTTTATATGATTCATAACAGTTTTCACTAGTATCCTTACAAAAAACGTTACATGAATACTTAGCAGGATTTTCTAAACAATCTTCTAAACAATCGGATTTCTTTCCATGACTACATTTGCCTTTATAAGATTTACAGCCTCCCATAAAATCATCCTTATAGTCCTTATGGTGTTTGTGTTCTTTAAGGTCTTTATGATCTTTATGATCTTTAAGGTCCTTATGCTCTTTTAAGTCTTCCATTAAATCTTCTAATTCTTCCTTAATGTCTTTAAAATCATCTTTGTATTTTTTGTAATCTTTTTTATAATCTTTGTAGTCTTCCTTGCAATCTTTGCCTCTTAGCATTTTGATTTCCTTTCCTTTCGTTATCTACATTATCACTTTATGTAGAAAAAGATAAAAAGGTGATAAAAATTCAAGAACAAATGTAAAAAATGTTATATTTTATTTTGCTTTTTATTATGATATTATCTATAAGATGAATAAGAATAGTAGGTGATGAATTATGAATATGACCTTTGCAGAAATAACAGGAGAAGTTATTACAAGAGATAGTAAAAAATATGAAGATGCCAGATTAAGTTGGAATAGAGCTATTGATGTTCATCCCTTAATAATAATTTATTGCTATAAGGAAAAAGACGTAATTAATGCAATAAAATTTGCTAAGAAAAATTCCTTTGAATTTAGAATAAGATCTGGGGGACATAGCTATGAAGGCTATTCAACTGGTGAAAATTTATTAGTTATAGATGTAAGTAATTTAAAAGAAATTAATATTGATGAAGATAAGAAAATAGTTAAATTAGGAGGGGGAGTTAGGAATAGAGAAGCTTATGAAGCTTTGGGGGCTAAGGGATACCCTTTTCCAGGAGGAGGCTGTCCAACTGTTGGAGTTGCAGGATTAATTCTTGGAGGAGGATGGGGATATTCAAGCAGATTTTTAGGCCTTGCTTGCGATAGCTTATTAGAAGTAGAAATGATAGATTATAAGGGAAATAAGTTAATATTAAATGAAAATTCTAATAGTGATTTATTTTGGGCTTGTAGAGGTTCTGGGGGAGGAAATTTTGGGGTAGTAGTATCTCTTACATTAAAACTTCCTGAAAAAGTAAATAAGGGCACCCTAATAAGAATGAATTATAAAAATATAGGTGAAGAAGATACAATAGAAATACTTACCAATCTTCAAAAATTGTATAAAAATTTAGATTGTAGGATGAACTTAAAAACATCTATATATAATTCAAAGGAAGAGGGTACTGGTATAAAAATAATAGGTTTATTTTATGGCGATGCTATTGAAGCAAGAAAAATATTAAAACTTGTAACAGAAGTAAGTGAAAAAATACAAGTAAATTTTGATTGTATGACAGTGGTAGAATGTAATAGGTGGATACAAGATAGTCACCCAGAATATGAAAAGTATAAATCAGCAGGAAGATTTTTATATAAAGATTTAAAAGAAGAAGACATATTAAATTTGCTAGATATAATTAAGGAAAGGGCGGAAGGTGCCTATTATACAGCAATAACTTTATATGGCTTGGGAGGAAAAGTAAAAGAAATAGAAAAAAATGATACAGCCTTTTATTATAGAGATGCAAAATTTATTGTAGGTTTCCAATCAGTATGGGAAGATAATAAATATAAAGAAAGTAATAAAAAGTGGTTTTTACCTAGATACAATAGGATAAGTAAATTAACTAAAGGAGCTTTTGTGAATTTTCCCTTACATGAATTAAAAAGCTTTGAGGAAGAGTATTTTGGTGATAATTATAGAAGACTAAAAAAAGTAAAGGATAAATATGATCCAAATAACTTCTTTACATTTCCACAAGGAATAAAGGGAGCTAATGAATTATTGTCTGACAAGAATAATAAAAGATGATATAATTTACAAGGATAAGAAAATGAGGTGGTAAAATGAGTAGTATAGCTGGTAAGGGTTGTGAAAGACTAATACCTACTGAAGAAAAAAAATCATTACAAGAAATAGAACGTAGTATAGTTAAAAGATATAGAAAAAAAATATGGACTAAATTTGTAAGAGCAGTTAAAGACTATAACCTTGTTGAAGAGGGAGACAAGATTGCTGTTGCAATATCAGGGGGAAAAGACTCACTATTAATGGCAAAGTGTTTTCAAGAGCTTAAAAAACATGGGCAAATGAATTTTGAACTAGAATTTATTGCAATGGATCCAGGTTATCATCCTCAAATAAAAGAGTTGCTTATAGAAAATTGTAATCACTTGGGAATACCAGTTCATATATATGATGGAAAAGTGTTTGAAGTAGTAGATAAGATGGCAAGAGATTACCCTTGTTATCTTTGTGCAAGAATGAGAAGAGGTTCCTTGTATAGTAAAGCAAAGGAATTAGGCTGCAATAAATTAGCTTTGGGACATCACTATAATGATGTGATAGAAACAACCTTATTAAATATTCTATATGCAGGAAATTTCAAAACTATGTTACCTAAATTTAGGGCAAAAAACTTTGAAGGAATGGAGCTTATAAGACCTCTTTATTATGTAGAAGAAAATGATATTAAGCGATTTACAAATTATGCAGGAATCTGGCCTCTAAATTGTGCTTGTATGGTTGCAGCAGAAAAAATAGGAAATAAGAGATACGAAATCAAAGATCTAATAAAAGAACTTAAGAAAAACTTTGATGGGGTTGAAAAATCAATATTTAAAGCTGCAGAAAATGTTAATATGAATTCTATATTAGGTTGGGAAAAAGACGGTATAAAAACTAAATACTTAGATGTTTATGACGAAGAATAGATGAACTTCACATTATTAATAAAGAGGGGGCTATGGCGGCCTCCTTTTTATATATAATTATTGAAATATATTGAAGAATTTAATAATATAGTTATAGGAGGTTTTGTAAATGTTTTCTGAGGGAAATGATATTTTCTAAAAATAAATTTCTTTAAATCTTAAGGAATAATATAAAATTTTTTAAAATGAAGACGATATTATATTTAGAAGCGGTATACAATACAGTAAAAAAAGTATATAATAAGAAAAGTTTATGATTTGTGGTATAATTTTACAAGAAAAAGGAGATATATTATGGATAGGGAAGAACTTTTAGCTATGGATCCAAATATATTAGTGAGCATAATTAATATGAAATTGAGAGACTTTTATTCAAATTTATCAATTTTATGTGAAGATTTAGATATAAGTGAGGAAGAATTAAAGAACAAGTTAAGAAGTTCTGGATATGAATATATTACAGAACAAAATCAATTTAAATAAGGGGAGGGCTAATATGAAAATAAAAAAGAGCGCTAGAATTTTCATGATAATTGCAGCAGGAGTTAGTTTAGCTGTAACTTTATTAAAAGATGAGAAAAATAAAGCTAAAGAAGAACAAAGTGAGTAAGATTACAAAATAAAAATTAAAGAGGAAAAGGGATAATATGAAGAAGGATTTTTTTTCAAACAAGGATGTTGTTTCCCTGAAGAATTATAATTTAAATAAAAATGAACTTATAAATAAATTTAAAAAATTTTTATTAAATTCAAATAATGCTTTAACAAAGTCAATTAATGGAGTATTTATATATATAGATATAGAAAAAGCTTTTGTAATGATTTATGGAAACAATGGGGATATAATTAAGAGTAGTGAAGAGTTAAGCATATTGACTTTTGAAGAATTTAAAAAAATATTTTATAATGATGACTTTGAAAAGTTAATAAATAATCTAAAGAGTGATTCTAAAAATATAGAAGTAAAAATTAAAAATTATGAATCTAAAGATTTATGGATAAATGTAAAAGGTGAAACTATTAAAAATAAGGAAGGTCAAGTAGTAGAATTTATTGGATGCCTAAACAATATAACTAGAGAAAAAGAATTAGAGTTAGAATTAAAAATGTTGAGGACTTATGATGAACTAACTGGTCTTAATAATAAAAAGAATTTTAACAAAATAATAAATGAAGAAATTAAAAATCACTTCAAGCTGAAAAAAAGAGGAGCATTTATAATGATAAATTTAGATAATTTTAAATTTATAAATGACTCTTGTGGACATGAAGCTGGAGATTTATATCTAAAAGAATTTTCCAGGAAATTAAGAAGGCTTATTAGTGATGAAAAATATGCTTGCAGATTTAGTGTTGATGAATTCATAGTTTTCTTGCCATATATTAATTCAATAGATGAAATTAATGATTTTTCTAAAAAGATAATGAGTCTTTTTGAAGATTCTTATTATATTATGGATAAGAATATTTATACAACTGCAAGCATTGGAGTTTCACTTTTCCCAGATGATGGGCAGAGTTTTGAATCTTTATTAAAAAGTGCTGATTCAGCTTTATATAAAGCTAAAACAAATGGAAAAAATCAAAAACAGATGTTTAATGATAAAATATCTGAAGAAATAAATAGAATATATTTAATACATAAGGGCTTAAGGAGAGCTTTAGAAAAAAATGAAATGTATGTTGTCTTTCAGCCTAAAATTAAATTACATAACAATGAGGTAGACGGTTTTGAAGCATTACTTAGATGGAACAGTCGAGAAATTGGATTTATAAGTCCGGCGGAATTTATACCAATTTCAGAAAGTACAAGACTTATTATACCAATTGGAAAATTTGTACTAAGGGAAGTGTTTTCAAAAATAAGATATCTTTTAAATGAAGGCTATGATAACTTTAAAATTGCTGTTAACTTATCAGAAATTCAGTTAAGAGATGGAGGGCTGGTTAGCTACTTTAATTCATTAGTTAAGGAATATAATTTATCCCCAGAATATATTGAGTTAGAAATAACTGAAAGTATGCTAATGAAATCAGTAGACAATAATATTGAATGTTTAATGGAATTAAAAAGGTTAGGGGCTTCAATAGCATTAGATGATTTTGGAACTGGATATTCCTCTTTGAATCATTTAACTAAGCTTCCAATTGATGTATTAAAAATTGATAGAAGTTTTTTAATTGATATGAAGAAAAACAATAAAAGTAAATATATTATAGAAAATATTATTGAATTGTCACATAAATTAAATATTACTGTTGTGGCCGAAGGTGTAGAAGAGAAAGAGCAAGTAGAATATTTAAGAAGTATCAAATGTGATAAAGTACAAGGATATTATTATAGTAAACCACAAGAATTTAAATATATAATAAACATGTTAAGCAAAAAGGACAGTTAATGTCCTTTTTTTATGTAGTTACATCCCTTTTATAAAACTTCTTGTCAAAAAAAATAGTAATAATATATAATGTAGGTTGATTAAATGCTAAGGAGGCACATATGATAAAATCAAATAATTTAGTTACAGGAAATATATGGAGTGCATTACTCAAACTTTCATTGCCTATATTAGGAACTTCCTTCATTCAAATGGGCTATAATATGGTAGACATGATGTGGGTAGGTAGGATTGGAAGTGATGCAGTAGCAGCTGTAGGCACAGCCGGATTTTTTACCTGGTTTGGAAATTCATTAGTTTACATATCTAAAGTAGGTGCAGAAATTGGAGTATCTCAATCTATTGGAAGGGAAGACTTAAAAGGCAAAAATAAATTTATTTATAATAGTTTTTTGGTGAATATCGTAATGGCGGTTACCTATACTTTTTTTGTCATTATATTCAATAAGCAATTAATAGGGTTTTTTAAGTTAGGGGATGCAAATATTATAAAGCTGTCTCAAGAGTATTTAATAATTGTAGCTTTAGGACTTATATTTACCTTTTTAAATCCATTATTTACTGGTATATTTAATGCGTCTGGCAGTAGTAAAATACCCTTTTTAATAAATTCAGCAGGATTAGTATTAAATATAGTTTTTGATCCAATACTTATTTTTGGTCTTGGGATATTTCCAAAACTTGGGGTTGCTGGAGCGGCAATTGCAACTGTTTTAGCTCAAGGAATAGTTACAGTATTCTTTATAATATCCTTTATACGAAATGGGCATAGTTTGAGCCTAAAAAATAAAAGGTATATTAATAAAGCCTACATATACAAAGTATGTAAATATGGAACTCCAACGGCTCTACAAAACTGTTTGTTTACCTTTTTTGCAATGATAATAGGAAGAATTATTGCCCAGTATGGAGCTGTAGCTATTGCTGTTCAAAAGGTAGGTTCACAAATAGAAGCAATTTCATGGATGACTGCTGAAGGATTTTCGGCAGCATTAACAGTTTTTATAGGTCAAAATTATGGGGCAGGCAAATGGAGTAGAATATTAAAGGGGTATAAAGCGACAATTTTTCTATCATCTATGATTGGAATTTTTGCTACTTTATTATTTGTCTTCTTTGGAGATATAGTATTCTCAATGTTTATACCTGAAAAAGAAGCTATGCTTAAAGGAGCTGATTATTTAAGAATATTAGGATATTCACAATTATTTATGTGTTTAGAAATAACTACAACAGGTGCATTTTCTGGTTTTGGAAATACAATTACTCCATCTTGGGTGGGGGGAGTATTTACCGGACTTAGAATACCGGCCGCAATATTGCTAACTAAATATACCAGTCTAGGAATTGATGGAGTTTGGTGGAGCATCAGTGGATCTAGTGTTATTAAAGGAATACTATTAATAATTTTATTTATAATAATGATAATAATACCAAATAAAAAAAAGTTTCTTGAAACTATTGACAATTTACAAGAAGAATCATAGAATAATAATAAATAATATTAAGAATCCTTTGAGAAGGGATAGTAGCTATTTTGTAAGGTTAAAGAGAGCTGAAGGTGGTGGGATTTCAGTACTGTAGCAAATAGTGAATGGGCCTTTGAGGAGTGAGGTGAAATTTATTAAAGTAGCTGATCCGTATGTCCTACGATACAAGGAATAGGGTATGATAGTACCTGATTAGAGAGCCTTTTTTATAAAGGAATTTAGGTGGCAACGCGATATATTCGTCCTATACATTTTTGTATAGGGCGTTTTTTTATTATAAGCAATAAGCAAGGATATACTAAGCAATTGTTAGTTATCTTAAAAAAGGGGGGAAATCTTATGGTTTGAAGTATAGGTTTAATAAATAAGAATAATAAGTATAAAAAAATTGGGGGTATAAATATGAACACAAATATAAATATTAGAAAAATGACAATTAACGGAATACTATTAGCTTTAGGGGCATTATTACACCAAATTACGCCTGCTCTAGGGTTTCCAATGCAGCCAGACTTTGCAATAATGATGTTAGTCATAATAATATGTTTGAATAAGGATTATAAAACGGCACTTATAGCTAGTATAGTAATAGGAGTATTCACAGCTCTAACAACAAAATTTCCAGGGGGACAGGCACCTAATATAATAGATAAAATCGTTACAGGTAATATGATTTATTTATTCTTTTTACTTTTAGGAAATAAGCTAAAGGATAGTATAAAGGTTTCTATAGCATTACCTATTGGAACATTTATTAGTGGATTTACATTTTTAACTTCAGCATCATTTTTGGTAGGATTACCTGGAGAGTTTACTCAATTAGTTATTGCTATTGTAGTGCCAGCTGCAATATTAAATTTATTAATAGGTATTGTTCTTTATAGAATTGTCATTAGGTCATTAGCAATAAATAAATTAGAGATATAGAAAAAATAAATAAAGGACTTTTCGTCCTTTATTTATTTTTTATAAATTTATATATTTCTTCGGTACTTTCATCAATTATTTTGAAGGTATATCCATTTTCTTTATAATATTTAATTATTTGAGGAAGGGCGGAAACTGTATTTTTATTTATTGCAGAGCAATGCATAAGCATTACAATATTGCCATCGCATTTTTCATGATTAGTAGAATTACGGACTATTTTTTCAATAGGTAATTTACAGTTAGCCCCATCTCCACAATCTCCTGTCCAGTCATATATTCTTAGATTATTTTCATGAAGCAAATCAACTAAAGATTGTTCTAGTTTATAAGATTTATTATTACAGCCAAAAGGAAATCTTAATATATAATACTTCTCACCTGTAACTTCATAAAGAATTTCCTGACATTTTAACATTTCTTCTAAAAAAGCTTCGTTGCTTGAATATAAATTTTTTCTATTATGGGTATGGCTATGAAGTCCTATACTATGACCTTCATTTTTCATTCTAAGAATAATATCTTCTTGACCTTTAACCTGGGAAGATATAATGAAAAAGGTTGCTTTTACATCCTCCTTTTTTAAAATATCTAAAATTTCCTGGGTGACTTTTCCGCCTGGGCCATCATCAAAGGTTAAATATATAACTTTATCATTAGAATCTGCAAAGGTTTTAATAGGGAAAAAAGAAAAGATTAGTAGAATCAATATAGAGGAACTCATAATTTTTCTAAATAAATTTTTTTTCATAAGCTTCCCTCCTATTAGTTTAATAATGAAAAATAACTTAAATAATTTTAAATTATTTTAAATTATTTTTTATGAAACTTTACACTATCTAAATTTATTATATAATTAGTATACCAAATATAATTAATAATAATATATTAAAAAGGTGGAAGTAATGTAGAATATTAAAATATCAAAAATATGTTATTGTTAGAAGAAATATGATAGAATATATAATAAAATATATTTTAAAAAGTAAATTTAAAGAAGGCATAGGTGGTAAGTTTGGGGAGAAGAAACAAAAGTTTAGCTTTTGTAGTCGTTAGTATATGCTTTTTTATATTTTTTATTAAAAAAAATTTTAAAAGTGATTTTGTAATTTTTTCTTTTATGATATTTATAATTATAGTATTAATGTTGTGGATGATATATTTGAATAAAAGGTATGAAAAGCTATACAAATTGTCGGAATTAAATAAAAGTAAATATAACATGGCTATTGACCTTTTAGAGGCTGCTCTATGGGAATGGAATAGTGAAACAGGAGAATTTTATATATCTCCTAAAATAAAAACTTTATTATCAATAAATAAAGAAAATATTGGACTTTTTGATTTATTCTCCTATGTTGTTGAGGAAGAAAGAAATGATCTAAAATTATTCTTTGATGATATGATAAGGGATAGGGTTGTAGATAATTTTATTATAGAAAATAACATAATTAATGATTTAGGACAAAGATTAACAATTGAGATGCAAATAAAAAGCAGCTTAAAAGATGGAGTTTTCTTTATTTCGGGGATGATAAAGGATATTACAGAAAAAAAGCAGAAAGAAAATATTAAAAGGGCTATTGAAAATAAAAATAGATTAGCAGTTGAAGGTTCTAAGGATATTGCTTTTTGGTGGAATGTAAGGCAAAATGTTATATCCTTAAATAAAAGAATAAGGGAATACATTGATTTTGATGGAGAGAGAGATGTTGTAATATCTTATTCTAAATGGAGAAATTACGTCTATAAGGATGACCTTCCAAGCTATGATAAGCAGATGATAAAAATAATAAGTTCTAAAAGGGATGAATTTTATTCAATTGAATTTAGAGTTTTAAATAAAAATAATGAAATAATATGGTTAGAAAGTAAAGGGAAAAAAACTTCAGAAAAAAATGGAGATGTTTTTATATATGGAGCCCTTTCAGATATTACAATAAGAAAGAAAAAAGAACTTGAAAATAACTTTTTAAGTTATTATGATGAGGTCACAGGCATTACTAATAGGAGATATTTTCAAAAAGAAGTTGAGAAATATATAGAAGAAAATCCTAAGGGAAGTTTTGCTGTTATTTTTATAGATTTAGATAATTTTAAATATATTAATGATACATATGGACATGATGTTGGAGATTTATTATTAATTGAATTTACCAATATAATCAAAGAATTGAAAATAGAAAATTCTCTTTTTTCCAGGTATGGTGGAGATGAATTTTTATTAGTAAAATATGATGTATATGAAATAGAGAGCATTAAAGGTATATTGGATAATATCATTAGGAAACTTAGCAAACCAATTGTTATAAGCGATAAAGAAGTCTTTTGCACCCTTAGTATTGGTGTTAGCATTTATCCTACAGATGGCAGAGATATTACTACATTACTAAAAAGGGCTGATATGGCTATGTATATTGCAAAAATAAACGGTAAAAATAGATATGAAATATTTGATATTAATATGTTAGAAATATTAAATAGGGAATTCGAAATAGAAAAGGGCTTAAGAGTTGCTTTAGATAATAAGGAAATAAAGTTATTATATCAACCTAAAATAGATGCAGAAACAGAAGAAGTAACAGGCTTTGAGGCCCTTGTAAGGTGGAATAGCAAGGTTTTAGGTATGGTTTCTCCTAAGGAGTTTATTCCAATTGCAGAGTCTTCCGGTTTAATAATCCCAATTGGACGTTATATAATAGAGGAAAGCATTAGGAAATGTAAGGAGCTTTCTTTAAAAACGGATAAAAAGTTTAAAATGGCTATAAATTTATCTGATGTACAAATTAGAAGTGAAAAAATAGTTTCCTTTATTCAAAAAACTTTAATAAAATACGATTTAGATGCTAGCTATATAGAATTTGAAATAACTGAAAGTGTTATTATGAAGTATCCAGAAAAAAATATTGAAAAACTAAAACAATTGAAAAAATTAGGAGTATCTTTAGCCTTAGATGATTTTGGAACAGGATATTCTTCTTTAAGCTATTTAAAAATCTTACCAATTGATTCCTTAAAAATAGATAAAAGCTTTATAGATGGAATTGTTATTGAAGAAAAAAGTGAATATATAATAGATAGTATTATAGAACTTGCCCATTATTTAAATTTAATAGTTGTAGCAGAGGGAGTAGAAACAAAGGAGCAGTATGATTATTTAAAAAGTATAAACTGCGATTTAATACAAGGATATTATTTCAGCAGGCCTCTTGAATTTCCAGAAGCTGAAAAGATGATACTATTAAATTAATAAAATTAATCACCAAATCACAAGATTAGTCATATTATGTAACTATATTGTGTTTGGAGGTATATATGAAAATAAAAATTGATGATAATTATGCCAATGAAGAATTTAATGATAATTTATCAGCAAGGGAAAGTTTGATAGAAGATGATATATTAGAAAATGATTATGCTATAAATAATAAAGATAATGATTCTAAGGGCACTATAGAAGTTTTTGTAAAGTTAGGAAATTATAATGGTGCAAATTTAAAAGGTGCAAAAGTTAATTTATACTTATTAAAGGGAATATCACCTAAGCTCAAGCAATCCAGGTTTACTGACGAGGATGGGAAAGTAGTATTTGAAAATTTAGACAATGGCTGTTATAGAGTAATATCAATTGTAGATAGAAAATATTTTGAAAAGCCTGTTTATCATACTTGGAATGAGTTTACTGTAGATGATGAAAATAAATCTACTAGCATAATCATTATTAATAGATTAAAGAAAGTTAAAAAATAATAAAATGATATGGCACATAAAAATATTATAATTCACAGATTATATTAATTTAAAATAGTATAATCTGTGAATTTTATTTTTTAATAATTATATAAGGCTAGACTTATATAATTATTAAAAAAATATGGTAAAATATAAAATATACAATAGAGGAGGAATAATATGAACGAGTTTAAACTTAAAGTAAAAAGAATACATAAGGATGCAATTTTACCGAATTATGCTCATTATAATGATGCTGGATTAGATTTATATTCTATAGAAGAAAAAATTATTAATCCTTCAGAAACTGCCTTAATAAAAACAGGAATAAAAATAGAACTTCCATTTCAAACTGAGGCTCAAATTAGACCAAGAAGTGGCCTAGCTTTAAAGAATAGCATTACAGTTCTAAATACTCCAGGAACTATAGATGAAGGCTATAGAGGAGAAATAGGAATAATCCTTATTAATCATGGAAAAGAAGCCTTTAAGGTTGAAAAGGGAATGAAAATTGCCCAAATGGTTGTAAAACCAGTTTGGAAGGTTCATGTAGAAGAAGTTGAAGAACTTTCTGAGGATACGAGAGGGGAGAAGGGATTTGGTTCTACTGGCGTATAGGCCAGTTGATCCAAGTCCTCATTCACAATTCATAATGCAAAATGCACAATTAAGGAAATAATTCAGCTTTGCTGAATTATGAAAAAAAGGAGCTATGCTAACGGATTAAAATCCGTTAGCATAGCTCCTTTTATTTTTTTAGATTTTCAGCTCCTTTGAAAATCATCCGAAATTGTTACTTGTTAATCGTTAATTGTTAATTGAGAAAGTTTTCCCATTCCTCGTAAAGTGCTTCTATGGTTTCTTCAAGATTTTTTATTTCTTTGTTTACTTTTTCGCTTTCTACTGGGTTTGAATAAACTTCTTCTAAGCATAGTTTTTCTTGAAGGGATAAGAGCAAGTCTTCTTTTTTAGCAATGTCTTCTTCTAATTTTTTTAGTTTTGTTTTTAAGGCTTTTTCTTCTTTTTCTTTCTCTCTTTTCTTTTTTCGTTCCTCTTTTAATTGAGTTTTTGTTTTACCGTTAGCCATCTCTTCAAGAACTTCGAATCTATGTGGATTTATCTTTTTTTCTTGGTAATAAGAGTAATTTCCTAAGTATTCTTTTACCCCATCTTCATTTAATTCAAGAATTCTATGAATAACTTTATTTAAGAAGTATCTATCATGGGATATTACAATTACTGTACCATCATAACTTAATAAGGCATCTTCAAGAGCTTC
>JAAYOT010000088.1 GCA_012520205.1 Clostridiales bacterium | reverse complement strand
TAAAGGCAAATCCTAGTTTATTTTCTGGCTATATAAGCAAAAATGTAAAAGAAGGTTCAATAACAAAGAGAATCTTAGTAATAGCAGTCACAGGTATAATGTTAAAGAATGCTAAGGCAGCTTTAGCAAATGCTGCAGGGATATTTAAAATTATATATTTAGGTTTAATAAATATAGTTTTAACTGTTGGTATTTTAATCTTAATTATTTCAGCAGTTCTTATATTATTTAGACCAACAAGAAGAAGAAAAATAAAAAAATAGAATTTTGGGGTGAGAGTAATTGAAATGGATCCTTCAGAAAAGGAAAAGTTCCTATCAGCTTTAGATGAGGATACAAGGAATTTTTATGATGATATATTAAATGAAAGGGCATCCTTTGATGGCTTTAGTGCTTTTGCAAGTATGCAGGATCATTTAGTTAATACAAGTTTTAATGACTTAAATGATGCACAGTTTAGTCAATTTACAGACTGGGCAATGAGTGAAAGTTTAAAAAGTGTTACTCCCTTTGATCATGGTGGGTATGTTCAAGGGTATGGATTTAACCCCTCAGATACAATGATGCAAGATTCCTTTAGCAGCATGAACAATGATATGAATTTTCCATCAAATGATTTTGGCGGTGGAGGTGGATTTGATAACTTTTAATATTTAATTTTATTTGTTTTAATGGTATCCTATTTATAGAAATAAATCTATGGAGGAAAATAAGTGGATATTTTATGTGAGATACAAAATAAGTATACTCAGTTTTCTGAAAAAGAAAAGGCTATAGCTGATTACATACTCCAATATGGAGATAAGATAAAAAATATAAATATTACTGATTTGGCAAGGGAAATAGGTACATCAGGCTCTACAATTACAAGATTTTCAAAGAAAATTGGCTGTGATAATTTTGTAGATATGAAAATAAAACTTAGTTCAAATAATTCTGAATTACAGCAGAGTGAAGAAGATGGGATATTTTCCTATGTATATAAGTATTATAATGAAGTAATTGAGAAAACCAAGGCGATTATTGACAAGGATTCCATATTTAAAGTTGTAAATGAAATTAAAAAAGCAAAACATATATATATTTATGGTGTTGGAAGTTCAGGATTAACAGGTAAAGAAATGATGCAAAGACTTCTTAGAATGGGCTTTAACGTACATAGCATATCAGATTCCCATATGATGATAATTAATAGCTCTATTGTTTCAAAGGAGGATTTAATTATAGGAATATCTATTTCTGGAGAAACAGAAGAACTTATTCAAGCATTAAGGTTATCTAAAAAAAGTGGGGCAAAAATAGTAGGAATAACTAGCTTTAAGGATAGTAGAGTTAGCAAGATTTCTGATATAGAACTTATAGTATATAATCCTAACTTTATAGATAGAAATAGATTTATAAATACTCAATTTTCTGTAATGTATATAATAGATTTGATATCAATGGTATTACTAGAAGATATTAAATTAAATAAAAAGATGCAAATAACTATCAATGCTATTTTAAAAAATTAATTAAATGGTAATGAAAGAGGCTGTGGCACTAATTATTTAGTGCTACAGCCCTTTTATTCCGTAAAGCATTTAGTGTACATATATTTAATTAAAGATAAAATATAAAATTTATCAGGCATATCTTCAACTATTTTTGAATCACTATTTATATTAGATGCTAGAGAATATGTAACAGATTTGGCAAATACACTATTTGAATTATAAGAGAATCCAATAGTTGTCACATGGTTCTTCTTCAAGATATCTATGATTTTTAAAATATATTCTTCATCTTCTTCATTTGTGCAAAATACAATTGCCAAGTCATTTCTAGATAAATCAAAAGCAATGTTCCTTTGAAATATAAAATCTTGATTATAAAAAAGCTTACTATTTGCATTAGGGAAGCTATTATAAGCATTAAAGGCAAATTCGTTAGCACTTCCAATTCCTAAAAATGCAACCTTATCATAAATAATTAAGTTGGATTTAAGCTTATCTAAAGTTTTTTCATTAGTACTATTATTTGAGTTATTAATAAGTTCAAAAATAGTATTATTAAAATTATGAAAGTTTTTTTCACCCTTCTTTATAGCTGGAGCCTTATAATTGGGTGATGTTGTAATTTCATTAGCTAAGGTAACCTTAAAAACTTGAAACTTTTTAAATCCTAATTTACGTACAAACCTAGAAACTGTTGCTTCAGATACATTTAAAGCTTTAGAAAAATCATCTATAGTATAGTAAATCACTCGTTGAGGATCTTCTAATATAAAATTAGCTATTTCAATTTCCTTAGCGCTTAATTTACTGTAGTTTTTGCGCATTTGAAGAAGACAACTCATTTCTTTAGACAATTAAACAAATCCTTTCTACATTATGTTAATTTACTATTATTATATAATAAAAAAATGAAAAATAAAACAATTAAAGAAAATTTATTTCACCCCTTGAAAAAAACTTTCACACCTGATATATTAATGTCAGATAGTTTATAGGCCTTAAACTAAATGACATTATAAAGTAAACGTGTACAAAGATATTATAAAACAATTTTAACCTAATTTCCATATAAATTAAATAAAGAGGTGTAAAATTGGAGCAATATTAAATCCAGAAGTTACTTATCCAAGATCAAGTGCAGAACATGATAAAAAGGCTGCTTATATGTATGATCTATACTTTAATAGAGTATTTATGGATCCTATGTTAAAAGGAGAATATCCGCAAGAGTTAATTGATGATTTAAAGAAGCATGGCTGCATGTTTGACTATACTGAAGAAGAATTAGAAATAATTAAAAATAATACTATAGAATTTTTAGGATTAAATCTATATTATCCACATAGGGTAAAAGCTAGATCAACAGCATGGAATGAGGAAATACCTTTCCATCCAGCTCGTTATTACGAATTATTTGATCTACCTGGAAAGAAGATGAATCCTTTCAGGGGCTGGGAGATATATCCTAAAATAATATACGATATTGGAATGAGACTTAAAGAAGAATACAACAATGTAGAGTGGATTGTAGCAGAAAGCGGAATGGGAGTTCAAAATGAAGCCTAATATAAAAACGAAGATGGACAAATTCAAGATGATTACAGAATTGAATATATTTCAGAACATTTATATTGGACATTAAAAGCAATAGAAGAAGGATCAAATGGAATAGGCTATATGCTATGGGCTTTCATGGACAATGTTTCACCACAAAATGCATTTAAAAATAGATATGGCTTAGTAGAAGTTAATTTAGAAGATAACAGAAATAGAAAAATTAAAAAGTCTGGAAACTGGTATAGAAAAGTACAAGAAAATAGAAGCTTTGAAGTAGAAATATTCGAAAATGAATACAAATAAATATTATAAAAATAGTAGGAGTGATTAGTTATGCAAAGAATTTTATTAGTTTGTTCAGCAGGAATGTCAACAAGTTTATTAGTAACAAAAATGGAAAAGGAAGCTCAAAAGAGAGGATTAGATACTAAGATTTGGGCAGTATCAACAGATGCAGCTCTAAGAAACATGGAAGAAGCAGATGTAGTATTATTAGGACCACAAATAAGATTTATGGCAAATGATATGAAGAAAAAGGCAGAAAAGTTTGGACTAAATGTTGAAGTAATTCCATCAGTAGATTATGGTATGTGCAACGGAGCTAGCGTTTTAGATTTAGCCTTAAAATTAATAAAGAAATAATAATAAATAAGATAGTGTCTTTTAATATAAAAATTTATATTAAGACACTATTTTTATAAAAACATAGAGGCATTTAAATATAATAAATCAAAATAATAACTAAAGATAAAGAATAATTTAATAGCTATATAAGGAATTAAATATTAGCTGGGAGGAATAAAATGAGTAATTTTCAAAAAGTAAGAGAAGTAGCTTATGAAATGGACAGTTTAAGAATGGGCATGGGCTGGAAAAAGAAAGACCTAGAAAAAAAGCAAATCATAATAGAGAGTAGTTATGGGAAAAGTCATCCAGGAAGTGCTCATTTAAATAAAGTTACAAGACTTTGTAGTGAAGTTGTTTTAGCAGAGGGGGGATATCCAGCAGATTACTATGCAACAGATATTTGTGATGGTCAAGCTCAAGGCCATGATGGAATAAATTATTCATTACCCTCTAGAGAAATAATTGCAGATATGATTGAAATACATGTAAATGCAACAGCTTTTGATGGGGGCTTATTTAAGAAATGAAATTACAAAGGAAAAATATGAGGAGTATAAGGAAAAAGCATGTCCGTCATATGGAGCATGTTCATTTTTAGGAACGGCAATTACTATGCAGTTGTTAAGTGAAGCATTAGGATTAGCGCTGCCAGGATCAGCAGCTATAGTTGCAGCAGGCACTCCAGAACATGAGGAATACATTAAGAAGGCTGCAAAAACAATATTAACTTTAGTTGAAAAAAATATAACACCTAGAGATATATTAACTAAGGAAGCTTTTGAAAATGCAATAATTGTACATGCAGCAATTGGGGGATCAAGTAATTCCCTGCTTCATATACCTGCTATTGCAAATGAAGTGGGAATAAAAATAACTGCAGAGGACTTTGACAGAATTCATAGGAAGGTTCCATATATTCTAAACATTAGGCCAAGCGGAAAATACCCTGCAGATTGTTTAAGCTATATAGGAAGGCTGCCAGGAATAATGCTGGAATTAAGGGATTACTTACACTTAGATTGCATGACTGTTACAGGAAAAACAGTGGGTGAAAACTTAGATGAATTTGAAAAAACTTATGTTAAGAATGATCCATATGGGGATATTCTATCTGATAAGGAGTTAAATAACACTGTAGCCTTAATAACTGATGGAAGATTTTCAGGGGCGACAAGGGGCCCAGCTATAGGCCATGTATCTCCAGAAGCTGTTTCAGGGGGACCAATTGCATATCTAGAAAATGGAGATATTATAGAAATAGACATTGAAAATAGATCTATTAATATAGTAGATATAGATAATAAGAACCTTACATTAGATGAAGTTAATGCTATTTTAGAAAAAAGAAAATTAGAAAAAGAAATAAAGCCAAGTAAATACACTAAGGGTCTCCTGGGGAATTATTGCAGAAATGCAGTTTCAGGAATAGAAGGGGCCTATATAAAAACTAATTAATTAGAGAGGCTGTTACACTATTATTTAGTGTGGCAGCTTTTTTATATAATTTTTCAAAAAAATTTTAAAAAAGCTATTGACCTTGACGTTACGGAATACTTTATTATAGTATTTGTCAGGAGGTAATGGTATGGAATATACAATCAAAAAATTATCACAATTAGCTGGAGTTAGCTCAAGAACATTAAGATACTATGATGAAATAGGTTTATTAAAGCCCTGCAGGGTTAGTTCTAGCGGCTATAGAATTTATGGTGAAAAAGAGGTAGACCTACTTCAACAAATCTTACTTTATAGGTCCATGGATATAAAGTTAGAAGATATTAAAGAAATTATTTATAATAAGGATTTTGATATAAATAAATCCCTAATTGAACACAGGGAAAGACTTATCTCCAGACGAAAGCAACTAGATTTGCTTATTCAAACAGTAGAAAAAACAATAGATTATAATAAAGGAGAGATTGAGATGTCAAATAAAGAAAAGTTTGAAGGATTTAAAAAACAAGCATTAGAAGAAAATGAAAAGAAATATGGTAAAGAAATTAGAGAAAAATATGGTGAGAAAACTATAGAAGAATCTAATAAAAAGTGGCTGAATATGACTGAAGAAGATATGAAAAAGATGCAAAATATTGAAAAGGAAATGTTTGAAGCTTTAGAAGAAGTTATAAAAACAAAGGATTTAGAATCAGAAGCTGCTAAGAAGGTTTATGAAAAGCATAAGGAATGGCTAACATTCACATGGCCGACTTATTCAGCAGAGGCTCATATAGGTTTAGCAGAAATGTATGTTGCAGATGAAATATTTGCAAAGTACTATAATGATGCAGCTGGAACAAAAGAAGCAACAGAGACTTTAAGAGACTGTATAGTTAAATATGCAAAATAATTTTATATTTGAGCTTTAAGTTAATATTGAAGACTAAGGAAAGTTTTGCTAGTATAAACCTATAAGGGGGATGAATTTATGAAATTAATTGTAAATGCTGATGACTTTGGGTTTAGCAAGGCTGTAAACTATGGGATAATTGAAGCCTACAAAACTGGTGTTGTAAGAAGCACTACTATAATGGCTGGAATGCCGGCCTTTGATCATGCAGTAGAACTTCTTAAGGAAAACCCAGGTTTGGGATGTGGTGTTCACTTAACCTTAAGTGCCTATAAGCCAGTATTAAAAACTCATAAAACTATAGTAGATGAGGAAGGAAACTTTTATAGGAAGTTACTAACAGAACAAGACCTTAATAAAATAGACTTAAATGAAGTATTCGAAGAATTTTGCGCTCAAATTGAAAGGGTAAAGGGAAGGGGAATTAACATTACCCATTTAGATTCCCATCACCATGTTCATACCTTTGAATTTTTAAAGCCTGTTATTGAAAAAATATTAAGAAAGTATAATCTGCCAATAAGAGGCGGCTTGGGATATGAACTAGATTATAATAAGGTAGTACCCTTTGAAGGAGCCTTTTATGGTGAAGATGTTTCAGTTAAGTCTCTTGAAAAAATAATAAATAAAGAATATGAATTAATAGAAGTAATGGCTCACCCTGCCTATGTAGATTCATTTTTATTAAAAAATAGTTCCTACAATTTAAAAAGGCTAGAAGAATTAGAAGTCCTAACTTCAAGGGAATTAAAAGATCTTTTAAAAGAAAATAATATTGAAGTAATTAATTACAAAGATATTTAATAATTATTAAAATAGTAAAAATAACAGTTGAGTTGGAATTTAAACTAATAAGAAATTCTGACTTAACTGTTTTTATTTTTATTATATAATTAGATGTAGTCTATAATTTTTATTAACAAAGGTAAGTGAAGTTTATGGGAAGAAAAGAAAAAATAATAAAAGAAGAAATATCAAAGGATAAATCCATAGATAAAAGAGAATTAGGTTATTATTCAACACCTGATTATATATGTAATTATATTGCAGATAGAATGCTTTCAATAAACAATGGAGGAAAGAGTGTATTTGATCCTTGCTGTGGAAGGGAAGAAATGCTAAAACCCTTTATAAATAATAATATTGAATCTTATGGAGTTGATATATATAAATATAAGGAAAAATACTGCTGCAGCTTTGAAAATATAGATTTTATAAAGTTTTATTCTTCAAATATTGATATTAATGGTGATATTAGTTCTTTAAGCCATGATTATTACGTTTTAAATCCTCCTTATAATTGCCATGAAGTAAAATATATTAAAGATAATAAAGGCAAATTAAAATCAAAATTTAAGGATGTTGGAATTCAAAATATGTATCTTATGTTTATATCCGCAGTAATAGATTTAGCCAAGGAAGGGGCCTTAATAGGAATTATTACAAATGACTCCTTTTTTACAGCGAAAAGCTATAAAAACTTTAGAAGAAAAATATTAGATAAATGTTCAATCCATGAAATTACTATGTGTCCAACAGACTTATTTATAAATCAAGGGGCAGATGTTAGAACCAGCATAATAATATTGCAAAAGGGAAGTAAATATCAAAATAAAGTTATTTTAAATAACCGAAATAATAACAAAATTGAATTTGAAGCAAAATTGAAAAGTGGAAAACTAGAAAATAATCAGTATTACATAGAAGATATAATATTAAAGGATGAGAGAGATAACCTAGAATTCTTAATAGAATGTCCTAGTGAAATAAAGGCCCTTTTTAATTTAAAAAGATTAGGTGATATATATAAATGTATAACAGGTATATCTACAGGAAATGATAAGGAGTATTTATCTAAGGAATGTAAAAATCAATATACAATCCCCTTTTATAAAAATCCAGGGAAAGATAAGTTTTACACAGATAAAAAGCTTTTTCTAGATAAGAATTTTATTGAAATATCAAAAAATATACCTAATTTTATAGTAAGAAATAAGGAGCATCTATTTAAGGAAGGGGTTATATGTTCTTCCATGGGGGTAGAGTTTTCTGCCTGTAAGCTTCCTAAAAAGAGTGTTTTTGGTGTTAACTGCTGTATTTTATGTGATGAAGATGAAAGTTTCTTTCTAATGGCATACTTAAACTCAACTTTAGTAACTTATTTAGTTAGAGGAGTATTAAATAGAACTAATATGATTACTTCAGGTTATGTAGCAAGGCTGCCCTTAGTAAATTTTTCAAAGAAAGAAAGGGAAGAACTTACTTCACTAGGAAGAGTGGCTTATAAAAAGTCAAAGAATGGGGAAGATTTAAAGGAAGTTTTTCAAAAAATAAATAATATAGTTAATAAAGCTTGCAAATTAAGCAATAATACCATTTATTATATAGAAGAATTTAAAGAAAACTTAACTAAAAGGGCTTAAATAGGAGCAAATAAAAAACAGTCTTTAATGGACTGTTTTTTTTAGTACTTTTAGTCCTCTAAAATGTCAAATTCCTCTTTTGTTGCACCGCAAACTGGGCATACCCAATCATCTGAAATATCTTCAAAGGGAGTATCTGCATCTACGTCGTTATCTGGATCACCAATTTCGGGATCATAAACATAGGTACATGAAAGGCAGATATACTTTAGCAGCAACATGGAGAACCTCCTAAAAATCTTTTATATGTTAAAATGTATTGAGGGTATAGTAAAAATATGATATAAAACAAAATAATTGTTAAAAATATTTGAATTATTTATGAAAAAATAAAAAGCCATTTTAGTGAGCAATCTAAAACAGCTTTTTCCCTTAACTAACTATCTTCTTTTCTTTTTGTTAGCTACCTCAATATTAACTTTTCTTTTATTAAGTCTAAGACCCATACACTTGTTTAGAACCTTATCTTTAATATATGGATTAACATTTACAAAGGAGAAGTTTTCTAATATATCAATATCTCCAATATAAGAAGCTTTAACCCTAGCATTATCCTTAATAAAGTTAACTAAAGTTTTAGGATTAAGTCCATCTCTTCTACCTACTGAGAAGAATAAGCGTATGTCACTAGAATCTGCTTTTGGAGCTTTTAATTCATTAGAAGTATAAAGTTTAAATAAATCTTCATTAAAATTGCTCTTCATTAAAGCAGCAATTACTTCAACAGGATCATACTTTTCAACTAATTCCTCAGCTATTGGTATATATCTCTTATTATCTGAAGACTCTATGCTATTTACCACATCTTCTAATAAAGAGTTAGATTTATTTTTAAATATTTCATCTACTGTTGGAATGCTCTTTTTGCTAATATCGCCCTTAGTAACATTTTTTATTTGCTTTAACATAGGATATTCTTTAGGTGATACTAGGGAATAAGCAATTCCTTCTCTGTTAGCTCTTCCTGTTCTACCTATTCTATGTACATAGCTTTCTACATCTTGAGGTAAGTCATAGTTAATAACATGAGTAACTCCTTCAACGTCAATACCTCTTGCAGCCACATCAGTTGCAACTAAGAAGTTTAAAGAACCTTCTCTAAATTTCTTTAAAGTTCTCATTCTTTGAGCTTGAGACATATCTCCATGCATACCCTCAACTATATATCCTCTTGCCTGCATGCCTTCAACTAATTCATCAACGCCCTTTTTAGTTTTACAGAATATCATTGATGATTTAGGTTGATCTAAATCTAATATTCTACATAAGGCTTCGAATCTTGATTTATGAGATACTTCAAAATAACTTTGACTTATCCTAGAAACTGTCATTGAAGTCTTCTTTATAGCTATATGCTTAGCATCCTTCTTTAGATATCTCTTAGCAAGCTTCTTTATTGGATCAGGCATTGTTGCTGAAAATAGTAAAGTTTGTCTCTCGTCTGGTAATTGCTTCATTATCTCTTCAAGGTCATCAATAAAGCCCATATTTAACATTTCATCAGCTTCATCTAAAACTAAATACTTAATATTATTTAAGCGTAAAGTTTTTCTTCTTAAATGATCTAGTAATCTACCTGGAGTACCAACAACAATATTTACATTTCCTTTTAATGCTTTTATTTGATATGATATTGAGTCACCGCCATAAATAGGTAGTACGTTTAAGTTATCATATTTTGATAGCCTTTTAAGCTCATCATTAACTTGGATAGCTAACTCCCTTGTTGGAGATAGAATTATGGCACCAAGTCCATCTTTTTTGCTTATACCATTAATTATGGTACATCCAAAGGCTGCTGTTTTTCCTGTACCTGTTTGGGCTTGACCTATAAGATCGTGTCCTTCTAGGCCAATAGGAATAGCCTCTGCTTGTATTTGGGATGGTTTTTCAAAACCCATTTCTGTTATAGATTTTAAAAGGGTATCCTTAAGCCCTAAGTCGCTAAATTTAATTTCATTCATTCAAAATCCTCTTTCTATTAATTAAAATAATTTATGATCAAATATAAATATATTATCTTTCATCAACTTACTTAGTATACACTAAAATTAAGATTTATGCTCTAATTATTTCCTAGGAAAACAAGTTATTTTT
>JAAYOT010000087.1 GCA_012520205.1 Clostridiales bacterium | reverse complement strand
TTTAAACTTTATCTATTTAAATATCTATCTATATTGAAATTTAAAATACATAAAAAAGCACATGGAAATTTCTTTCCATATGCTTTAAATGCTTTTACTTCTTCACTAATTTATAAAGATGATAAATATAAGTAGCGAAGATAAATAGAATTTGCGTAATAAGCCTATAGCGAGCATGTAGAAGTACTTGGTGAAAAAAAACTACTAGGCCCTAGAGTTGTTGGTTTGTTTGAGCGCAGCAAGTTTAATCAAAACTCTCGGCATAGTAGTTTTCACTAAATAATCATAGGAACATCTATCTCAGGCAAGCTCAACTTCACTAAGTGTTCAATGCCTAAATCACATCAAAGAAACTTAATTGGTCTCTTTCTGGAAGCCCTGTTAGGCATCCAAATTTTCTTAGTAGCTCTACGGCAGAATTACCAACCTTATCACGTTTCTTTAAGTTTTCTATTGAACTTATTGGAATATCTCCATGAACTGCATTATATATACCTTCAGCAGCTACATTTCCCATACCAGATATACTATTAAACGGTGGTCTTAAAGCACCATCTTCAATTATAAACTTTGTAGCATGAGATTTGCGTAAATCAATTGGCAAGAAACTTAATCCTCTTTCATACATTTCTAAAACTATTTCTAGATCATCATAGGTATCCTTGTCTTTTGGAGCTGCATCATTGCCTAAGTCTTCAATTTCCTTCATTCTTGCCTTTACTTTTTCTTTTCCAAAAATCATATGCTCTGCATCAAAGGCCTTTGCTCTTATAGTAAAGTAAGCACAATAATAAGCAATAGGTATATGAACTTTAAACCAGGCAATTCTAAAGGCCATCATAACGTAAGCTGCAGCATGGGCTTTAGGGAACATGTATTTAATCTTTCTACAAGAATCTATATACCATTCTGGCACATCATGTTCTCTCATTAAAGCTTCATATTCTGCCCACTTCTCTGGATTTTTTAAGGCCTGACCTTTACGAACAAGCTCCATTATTTTGAAGGCAGTATCAGGCGGAAGACCTTTCTTTATTAGATAAACCATAATATCATCTCTTGTACATACCGCATCACTTATGCTTGTTACTATTCCGGAGTCAATTAAGTCTTTAGCATTTCCCAGCCAAACATCAGTACCATGGGAAAGTCCTGATATACATAAAAGGTCTGAGAAAGTCTTTGGCTTTGTATCTACAAGCATTCCTCTAACGAACCTAGTACCAAACTCAGGAACCCCAAAAGTTCCTACCTTTGAATTTATCTGCTGTGGCGTTACTCCTAAGGCTTCTGTAGATGAGAATATGGACATAGTATCTTTATCATCTAAAGGTATAGTCTTAGGGTCTACCCCAGTTAAATCTTGAAGCATTCTTATTACTGTAGGGTCATCGTGGCCTAGTATATCAAGCTTCAGTAGGTTTTGATCTATTGAGTGATAATCAAAGTGAGTTGTTATAATATCTGATTCAGGGTCATCTGCTGGATGCTGAACTGGGCAGAACTCAAAAATTTCCCTTCCCTTAGGAACTACTATAATTCCTCCAGGGTGCTGACCTGTTGTTCTTTTTATTCCTGTACAACCCTTTGATATTCTCAAAATTTCTGCCTTATTAAGGGAAATATCTCTTTCCTCAAAATATTTTTTTACATATCCAAAGGCTGTTTTTTCTGCAATTGTACCTACAGTTCCTGCCTTAAAGGTTGTTCCTTTACCAAAGATAACCTCTGTATATTTATGAGCCTTTGCTTGATATTCTCCTGAGAAGTTTAAGTCTATATCAGGTTCCTTATCTCCATTGAAGCCTAAGAAGGTTTCAAAAGGTATATCCATACCATCCTTTTCAAGCTTTTCTCCACATTTAGGACAATCTTTATCTGGTAAGTCAATTCCATTATTGCAGCCATAATCTGTGAAGTCTGAATACTTACATTTTGGACATCTGTAATGAGGAGGCAGGGCATTAACCTCAGTTATACCAGTCATATAGGCAGCTAAAGAAGAACCAACGGAACCTCTCGAACCAACCAAGTATCCATCTTCATTTGACTTCCATACTAGTTTTTGGGCAATTATATACATAACTGAGAATCCATTTGAAATAATAGAATCTAGTTCCCTATCTAACCTTGATTGAACTATTTCTGGCAATGGATCGCCATATAATTCATAAGCCTTTCCATAAGCAATATCCTTAATGGTCTGCTCACATCCATCAATATGTGGGGTAGCCTTTTCAGGAGAAATAGGGCTAATTTGCTCACACATATCTGATATTTTATTTGTATTTTCTACTACTACTTCATAAGCTTTATCTCTTCCTAAATATGAAAACTCTTCAAGCATTTCTTCAGTAGTCCTTAAATACAGGGGCGCTTGATTATCAGCATCCTTATAACCTTGACCAGCTTCAATTATACGTCTGTATATTTCATCTTCTGGGTCTAGGAAGTGAACATCCCCAGTTGCCACTACAGGTTTATTTAACTTTTCTCCTAGGGCAACTATTTTCCTGTTAATTTCCTTTAAGTATTCTTTATCAGGAACTTGTTCCTTTCTTACTAGGTAATCATTATTTCCTAAGGGCTGGATTTCTAGATAATCATAATCTTGAGCTATTGCCTCAATTTCTTCATCAGACCTTCCAAGTAGTATTGCTTGATAAAGTTCTCCTTCACTACAGCCGCTACCAATGATTAAGCCTTCAGAATATTTCTTAAACATACTCTTTAATATTCGAGGTCTCTTAAAAAAATAATCTAAATGTGAATATGATACTAATTTATATAAATTCTTTAATCCAGTGTAATTCTTAGCAAGGATTATTGCATGATATGTCTTAAGCTTTTTATATTCTTCTTTCTTAGCTCTTTCATCTGAAGCATATTTATCTATGTCCTCAAGGGTTTCTACTCCTCTTTCCTTTAACATATCAAGCATTATATTAAATACTTTTACAGTTGTATCAACATCATCTAAGGCTCTATGGGCAACTTCAACTTTTATACCTAAATTTTTAGCTATTCTTCCTAATTTATAAGTTTTATATTCAGGGAATAACTCTTTTGCCAAGGATAAAGTGTCTAGGTAAGTAAAGTCAAAATCATAACCTAAGACTCTGGCATTATGCTTTAAGAAGCCTATATCAAATTCTGCATTGTGAGCAACTAAAACACTTCCTTCAATGAAGTCTAGTATTTTAGGAAATACCTTATCTATAGTTTCTGCATCCTTTACCATATCATCAGTTATGTTAGTTACTTCAATAACCTTAGCTGGAATAGGCTTTTCAGGATTTACAAAGCAAGCAAATTTATCTATTACCTTTCCACCTTGAAGCTTCATAATACCTATTTCAGTTATTTTTTCTGTTACTGCAGAAAAACCTGTAGTTTCTAAATCCAGTACACAATAGGTTGTATCAATAGACTGTCCCATAGAATTAGTTACTGAAGGCTTTTTATCAGGTGCTAAATAGGCTTCTACTCCATAAATAACTTTCATGTCTGGGTTATTTCTTCCTAAAAGTTTATGGGCTTCTGGGAAGGACTGAACAACTCCATGGTCTGTTATGGCAATAGACTTCATGCCCCAGCTCATGGCCCTCTTAATTAAATCAGAAGCACTGCTAACTGCATCCATTTGGCTCATTTGTGTATGCATATGAAGCTCAACTCTTTTTACTTTAGCATTATCCACTCTCACTGCCTTTTTAATAGGTTCTACCTCTATTATAGTATTGGCAATCATTTCAACTTCCCCAGAAAAATTGCTATAACCTGCATTACCAAGAAGTTTTACAGCCTTAGTTTTCTTCAATCTAGAGAATACCTCGTCACCATCTCCTGGTTTTACAAAGGATTTACAGGTCATTGAACTTGATCCATCATATAAATCAAAGGAAACTAATAATTTTCCACTTCTTAATTCCTTTGCATCTACATTAGATATTTCACCTTGAATAGATACCCTTCCTTCATTTGGTGTAATATCAGTAATCTTAATTACAGGATCCTTTATATTTGCATTTCTACCTAAGATCAATGCTGGATTCTTATTCTTGTTATCATTTTCTGCTTTTGTTTCTTGTTTTAATTCTGGTGCGGCCTTAGGTGCTGCTTGAGCATTGTTATTATTACTTTTTATAGCTTGAATTTCTTTTTGGATAAGGGCTTTTTCCTTTTCAAGGTCATCTTCCTGCATCTTAGCAAACTCTTCTTCAGTTATACTGTCAACAAAATTAATCTTATATGTTTTTCCATATAAGGCTCTTATTGAATCCTGAATTTTCTTATCATATTTTAAATCTCTTAACATTTTTGAGATAAACATTTTAAAGCTAAATTCAATAAGACTATCCTTTATTTCTAATTCACAATTATTTATTGCAGCTTTTAAAAAGGGGTGCTTAATTGCTAAAAAATCAAGAACTTCCTTTACCTTCTCTTCCATTGGCCTTTCAGAAGTTCCTTCAGGATAATTAATGATAATTCTTGAATCATTTAGAGCAAATCTTTCTTTAATAAAATTATTAAAAGATTCTATTTCTCCAATTTCAATGTATTTATCGCAGCTTATTGTCATTTCAAGGGTTTTAGTCTTTTTTCTTAAAGTTACTCCCTCAATAACCGCTCTGTTTATGTTTCCCCCTAAACCGTAGTCACTAAAAATTTCACTTATTTTTTTCATGTTATTTTAAACCTTCCTCTGCAAATTTTTAGCCTGCTAATATTATACTAGATAACATTTAAATTTGCTATGTAAGAAATCTTATATAATTTTACTTAAATATAATTTAAATGTTTAAATATATCTATTCTTAAGTTTATCTAATCTATTTCCCTTGTCCAATAACAAAAGCTCAAACACTTAAAATTGCAATGTTTGAGCTTTTATTACTTTTTTAATTATAGAAAACTTAATATACTGCTTATTATAACGAAAGCATAAATAAAATTAGCTATTCCAGAAATTAATCCAATAATAGCAAAGACCTTTCCTTTTTGGTTTTTTCTTTTAATTTGCGAGAAGGAAATCGCAGAAAATATTATGGCTAATATTGCGACTATTCCAAAAAAGTTTAAAAACCAAGAAATAAGTCCTAAAATAAAGCCAGTAATTGCTAAAGCATTAGTTCCATTATCTTGCATCTGCGGAAAGTTATTATATTGTTCTCCCATTACAATCAACTCCTTATTTTTTACTTATGAATATTTAATTAATATTTGATTAATAAATATTAAATTTCACTACTATAAAATATATTAAAATAAAATATAAATATACTTATATTAATATAAAAACTCCAATTCATAGAATACTATGATTGGAGTTTTTTCTTAATTACTTAAGATTTAAATTTAAGTTATCAAAGGTAATTGCATTTATTGAATTTTTTTCATTCTCAAAATAAGAAATACTTATTTTATCTTTTTCCTTAGTTAAAGGAGTTTCTTTAGATAGTCCTTGAGATACAATAATTAATTTCTCAGGATATTCTACAGTTGTAATATAAAAGACCAGCTCATTTTGAGATATTATACTGCCAATTCTATCCACTGTTAATGTTTCCTTCTTAGCATTTCCATTAGCATCTATATCTGTTATATTTTTATTTCCATTATTTAATGCAGTAATATAATTATTATAGGTTTCTTCAATATTATTGCCTACACCTACAATATTGTAATTTTCTACATTTACCATAGCATACTGCTTTATTAATCCCTCATTATCTTTTAGAGGAATAAAATATGTTGGTTCATTATTTATATTTATTAACCATGGAGAACTTGCTGAGTATCCTAAATTTTGAACCTTTCCTTCTGCTGAACTCATAGCTGCTTCTTCAGTTGCTCCTGAATTTTTATAAAAGGTTTTTTCGCCAGTTACACTATTTACAAGCATAAAACCTACACTAGAATTATCTACCCCTACACTTGTCATACCTGTATAGTAGTAACATACATCATCTATATAGATAATTCCTGTTCCGTTAGTTGGCTCTAATTTATCTGATTTAGAGAAATTCCAGAACCCGTGAATGTATTTTCCCCACCACTCTATTTGCTTTACCATAAGGTCCATAGGTTGAACCCTATCTATCCACTCAGGGATTTTGTTAATATCATCATAGTATATCATTTCACCTGTTTGAGCATCTATAAGAACTATTCCTGTAACTTTTTCACTTTTTATTCCTACTCCCTTATCATAAGCTGTTATTATCCAATAAGGTCTTCCTTCATCGTCTATCTCAAAGGAATAATCAGTAAAACCAATGGTTTTTATATCCTTGTAAGCGTGTCTTTTTATATCATCACCAAAGTAAGCCCTTTTAGAATACTTTAATTTTAAAGGTTGTCCATTAATTTCTGTTACTAGCTTTACATCATTTAGAGAAGTTGCATTAACCATCACATAACCTTCAGTTCCCCTATTTTTAAACCAGGAAAAGATACCTGAAGGCTCTAAAGGTGCAACGTAATATAACTTATCCCCTACTTGCTGCAGGGTCATATCTCCTAAATCAGTCCTTGATCCTAAAGAAGGGATTTCTCCAACTTCCTTATCTGCAATACGTATGGCATATTCTTCATCAATTATTGGAATATTTTTTAGTTCAATTTCTTTTACATTTTCCGAAAATTCTTCTGTTTTAACTTCACCAGCAAGCTCCCTGTATTTCTTTGCATTAACCATTTTTGAACTTGCTAAATTAACAGCAAAGCCTATTAGAATTACTAATATTAATAAGTTTAGTAAAGTCTTGGCAGTCTTTTTATTTTTCTTTATATTTTCTTCATCATTAACATTATCTTTTTTACTACTATAATAAATTGCTGGAATTAATAATATTATTGTAGCTAAAATTATTAGAGCATTAAATAAAAATTTAATATTTAATACTGGCATAATAAAATAACTTACAAACCATATTAGTAAAAGTGATAATACTCCTATTCCTAATACGAAATTCTTTTTCATTTACATCCCCCCTATATACAGTTCACAGTTCACAGTTCACAGTTCACAGTTCACAGTT
>JAAYOT010000086.1 GCA_012520205.1 Clostridiales bacterium | reverse complement strand
TTTAAAACATTGATTCCAAACAGCTCCCCATACTACCTGTTATCTGTTATTTATTACCTACTACTTATCACCCGTTACCTATTAGCTCTTACCTTTCTATTCCCAGTTAGCTATCTAAGTTATTTCGATAATGCTGTATATATTGTTTCTAAATTATGCTCCATAGCTTCAATATAGCTTAAATTATCTTCTTGTGTTTCTAGGCTATATAACTTTTCAATTGATGCCCCTACTGCATTTGCAAGGGTTTCTGAAGCATCAGCACTAGCTGTAGATTCGTTAAATATTACTTTAATATTATTTTCTTTACAATAGTTTATAAGATTTTCTAAGTCTTTAGGAGTTAATTCTCCTTCACCATAAACGTCTGCTATACTATTTTGTATTAATCCAAAATCTCTTGCAATATAAGCAAAGGCAGCGTGTCCTGTTACTAAATTCTTATTTTCTATGTTTTTAAATTTTTCAGCGTAATTATCCTTTAGTCTATTCATTTCAGCAACTAGCTTTTCATAATTAGCTTCGTAGTATTCTTTATTTTCTGAGTCAACTTCAACTAAAACATTTTTAATATTTTCTGCTTCCTTCGCCCCATCTGTTAAGCTAAGCCAAACATGAGGATCGTGGGGTCCATGACTGTGCCCCTCTTCTTCATGGTCTTCTCCATGTTCTTCTGAATGATCATCTTCACTAGCAGCTAATGGTTCTATATCAGTTGTTGCTTCAACAATTTTAACTTCAGTTCCCTCTAAGGTCTTTAAAATTGAATCTATCCACTCTTCCATTCCTAAACCATTATATATAAATAAATTAGAATTAATTAAATCCTTCAAGTCTGTTGGCTTTGGATCAAAGCTGTGTGCATCAGAGCCATCAGGTATTATAGAAAATACTTCTACCTTATCTCCACCTATGGCTTCCGCAAAATCCTTAAGAGGATATATAGTTACTCCAATTTTTATTTTTTCTTCTATGTTTTCACTTATATTTTCTTTACTTTTGTTTGTACATGCTGTAAAAGCAAAAAATACTCCAAGTATAAGAGCTAAAATTGATATTCTTCTTTTCATTAATCCACCTCTTTGCAAATGATTTGCATTATTCATTGTTAATTTTATACTCTTATACTATTATTGTCAATGCTATAAATAAATATAATTAACTTCCTGGCCTTTATTTTTTAATATTTCTTCTTCTCTTTTTTGACATGTAAAAATTATTATTTGCCTTATATCTATTTTTGATAATAAATTTAATGCCTTTTCCAGCCTAATATCATCATATTGAATAAAGGCATCATCTAGGATTAAAGGATATTCAGTATTTTTATATATCATTTTTATAAAGGCAAGCCTTAAAGATAAGTAAAGCTGGTCATTTGCTCCATTGCTTAACATTCCTGCATTTAAAACATCATTTTTCTGCCTTACCTTCATTTCGTAATTATCAGAAACCATAACTTCATTATATTCACCATTAGTTAAATCACTATAATAGTCCATGACACTTGAATTTAATATGTTAGTGAAATTCCCCCTAACTTCCCTTAAGGACTCCTTCATAACTTCTATTGCAAGTTCAATAGATTTCTTTTTGGTTTCCAGGTTCTTTATGCTTTCTTTTACTTCCTCTATTTCTTCTTCTATTTCTGGTATTCTTCGTTTTCCTAAATATCTATTTTCTAATTTATTTTCAATATCCTTAATAGATTTTTCTAATTCTATTAATTCATTTGATTTCTCTGAAATTCTTATATCTATTTCCTCTTCTGAAGTATAATTATAGTTTATATCTTGACTTATTATTTCCTTAACTTCTTCCTTTATGGCATCAATGTCCTTGTCCTTTGTTAAAGCTGCATAAGTTTCTTCTATGGTTTTTAGACCTCTGATTATTTCTTCTCTCTCTTTTATTTTTTCTCTTAATTCAATTAGTCTTTCTTCTAGGTCATATAAATCTATCTCTTCCATACCTATAAAGGCAAGCTTTTCTCTTATCCTTTTTTCTCTTATATTTAATTCATTTTCTATATTTGCTATAGATTTTTCTTCCTTTTCAATTTCTATTTTTAAGGAAAGTAATTCCTTATTGATCTCCTCATATTTTGATATTTTATATATAACTTCATTAATATCATTTGTTTTTGATAAGTCTAAGACCTTATTTAAATTATTTTGATTTTTATTATAGGTTTCCTTAAGCTCTTCAATATTATATAGGGAAATTTGATTGCTTTTTTCTGATATTTTTATTTTTTCCTTCCCTTCAAATAAAGCAAATTCTTCATAGGACTTTAGTTTTCTTATAAAGTCTTCATAGCTGCTAGATTTTACTAGCCTTGTGTAATTAAAAATCTCTTTTTCTATTTCATCAATTTCTCTCTGTAATGATTTTATTATATTTTCTTTGCTTTCTAAGGACTTATTGTTTTTTACTTCATTGCTATTAATTAATAGAAATAAAAGGCTGAAAACTAATGCTAATCCAATAATTAGAGAAATATATATATCTGCTTTTACTACAATTGTGCTTATTAAACCTAAGAGTAAAAGAACAGTTAAAATTTTCATTATATTATTTTGTTTTCTTACTTTTTCTTTATTAATTGGAACTTCTTCTGCTTTGTTGTTTTCTATGTTAAATTTAAGTTCTTTTAGTTTTTCTTCATACCTCTTTAATAGATATTTAACTTCTTCTACTTTATTTTCAAAATTAATAGCATCTCCTATTTTTTCTTTTCTTGAACTTATATTACTTTGTAGAATTTCAATTTCTTTTTTTAAATTATTATAACTGTTTATTTTTTCTTTGATATTTTCCTGCTCCATTACATTTTTTATAAAGTTATTTTTTTCATTATTAGATATATTATCTAAAAAAAGCAGGTCTTCATTTTCTGTTTTCTTCTCATTATATATTTCTCTCTTTGAATTTAAATTTCTTTCACTTTCGTTTTTCATATCAAGAATACTGAAATACAAGGAATTTTCTTCTTTTATATCATTTAAAAGATTTTCATCAATTAATCCATTTTTGGATGATAGGGTACTTTCAATGAACCTTCCCTTTTTTTCAAGCTCTTCCTTCTTCTTTAGGTATTCAGTAATTTCTTCGTATTCCTTTTGAAGCTTAATTTTCTTTAGATACCTTTTATATATATTTAAATTTTTAATTTCTTCTCTTAAATCATTTCTATTTTCTTTTAAATTAATTAAGTTTTGTTCTTCTTCCAAGCTATTTTCTGCAAGCCTATAAGCCTCAAATCTTTCTTCTACTAAGGCATTATATTTTTCCCTTAGTAAATCTAGCTTACCTGTTTTTCTTGTAGTAGTTATTTTCTTTTTTATAGCTTCTAGCTTTTCAAAGGATTTTTGTACTGATATGTTTTCTTCATCAGAGTCTAAAAGATTTGCAGCTTTATCTATTATTTCTTCTTCCTTATCCTTAGATATGGCCACTCCTAACTGGCTAATAAATAAGGTTTTATTAAAGGTTGCACCATTTACATTTAGAAAATATTTTCCCGGATCATTTTTCGGAATATCAGGAATTTCTTCACCAGTTTCAGCATCTATTATTTGTGAGCTATCCTGCTTTTTTGTTTTTCCAAAACTTCTTATTATTATATAAGTTCTTTCATTGTGAGTTACATAAAGTTCTCCCTTTATTGTATCTCCATCTACTGGCATGAATCTTATTCTATCATTATTTTTTATATCCTTACTTCTCTTATTGTTCATGCCATACAGCCAAACTCTTATAAAGTTTTGTATGGTGCTCTTACCCTTTTCATTTTCTCCATATATTAAATTTATACCTTCATTAAATTCTATTACTTTGTTCTTTACACCAGCAAAAGCTATAATATTTATTTTATTAATAATCATCTAAATTCACCTCACCGCTAGATAAGGATTGAATGCCTATCTTCAATGCCATTTTGATTACTTCTTCCTCTAACTCTTGATTTTTTACCATTTCTAGTAGTTTTCTTGCATAGACTCCCTTAATTGAATAGTCTTCTGCTATTTTGTCAAAATCTAATTTAACTTCTGTTTTATCTATAACTTTAACATAGTAAAAATAGTCTTTTATCTTTTCTAAAATTATATTTTCATTTAAGTTTATAAAGGCTTCAACTTCTCCTTTTAATATAATTTTATAAAAATTCTGCTGCCTATCTTCTTCTTTTATTTCATTTA
>JAAYOT010000085.1 GCA_012520205.1 Clostridiales bacterium | reverse complement strand
TTACCATACAGTTTTTCTAGCAATTCTTTTTCGTCTAAATCTTTTATTTCTTCTATGCTTAGCATTTATTTCTCCTTTTATATCATTGTTTTGTCTTATTATAACCTATAGTATATAAGTTTTGTATTTAAAGATAAAATTATATCATAATGTGTAAAATAAAAAACAGTTTTTCAGCTTTTTTTGTATATATTGTTATTTCGCAAAATACCTGTTAGCTTTTTGATATATCTTTCCTTCAAATTCCATTGAAAGCAATATATCAAATAATGATGCTATTTCTTTTTTTAAAATAATTGCTATTTCATCAACTGTACTTGGTTTATTTCTTATTATATTTAAAATTTCATATTCCTTTTCACTAAAATTTTGTTTAATTATTTTATTACTATTCCAATTAAAATTCTTATTTTCTATTAGCAATTGTTTAGGATTTAAATATAATTTTGCTCCTTCAGCTATAAGCTTATTTGTGCCTTTGCTTTCTTTGAAATAAATATTATTTGGAACAGCATATATTTCTTTATTTTGCTCCTTTGCATATTTAGCAGTTATTAAAGCTCCGCTATTTTCTCCCGCTTCTGCAATTAGAATTTTCTTGGAACAGGTACTTATGAGTCTATTTCTCTTTGGAAAGCTATAATTACTTGGAAGAATCCCTGGGGAATATTCTGAAACCACTACTCCATTTTCGATTATCTTATTCATTAATTCAACATGCTCTTTTGGATAGCAAATATCTACTCCACAACCTAAAAAAGCTATTGTATAACCTTCTGCCTTTAAACAAGCTGTATGAGCATAGCTATCTATTCCTTTTGCCATGCCGCTTATCACTGGTATTTTATTTTTTGCTAAATAGGTTGCTGCTTCAACAGTAACTTGCTTACCGTAATCAGTACATCTTCTTGACCCTACTATTGCCACACCTTCTAAGTTATTGCATAGATTTCCTTTATAATAAAGTAAAATAGGCATATTAGAATTATTATTTATAATAGAAGGAAATTTTTTATCCTTATAATTTGTTATTTCTATTTTATTTTTTTCACATTTATCTAAAACTGAATTAGCTTTATCTAAGTTTTTACTTCTTAATATATTTTCAGCTAGGCTTTCCCCAATTCCTTCAATAGATAATAAATCTGCTTTTGAAGCATAATAAATATTTTCTGGGAAATCGAAGTTTTCTATTAATCTTCTAGCTATTATAGCCCCAATACCTTTTATTTCGTTTAACCAAATCCAATATAAATGATTTTCTTTCATATATTACCTCTAATTTAAACTTTTACTTTATACTACTATCATATCTGCTTGCTCTTTATCTAAATCTCTTGACATAAGGGCTTTAACAACATCTTCTTTTCTTATCTTCTGTGAACCATCCATATCCGCAAAGGTTCTTGCAACTTTCAAATATTTATGATAGGATCTAGCACTAAATCTAAATCTTTCATAAGCTAATTGAATAAGTTTACTGCAATCTTCATCTAAAATGCAGAATTTCTTTATCATTGCAGGAGTCATTTCAGCATTACAATTTATTTTATCTAGCCTTCTAAATCTTTTTACTTGGATAAACCTTGCTTTTTCTACTTTTTCTCTAAGTTCCTTCGAGCTTTTCCCATTAGGATAATTTGATAGTTCCATAAAATCTACTGGCTGAGCATATTTTTGAATATCTATTCTATCTAAAATAGGTCCTGATATTTTTTGTCTGTATTTTAAAATTTCATAATCCGTACATTTACATCTGCTGTCACCATAATAACCACAAGGACATGGGTTCATAGCTGCTACTACCATAAAATTTGCTGGATACGTATTTGTGTATTTTACTCTTGAAACTGTGACTATCCCATCTTCCATAGGCTGCCTTAAGGCATCCAAAGTTCTTTTACTAAATTCAGCTATTTCATCCAAAAATAAAACACCATTATGAGCTAAAGATATTTCACCCGGCATTGCATTGTTACCACCACCAATTAAAGCATTCATAGATACATTATGGTGAGGTGCTCTAAAGGGCCTTTCTGTTATTAAATTTCCTTTATTCTTTAAAAGTCCTGCAACACTGTAAATTTTAGTAACTTCTAACGCTTCTCTTTCTGTCATTGTTGGCAGAATAGTTGGAATTCTCTTTGCTATCATAGATTTTCCACAACCTGGCGAGCCAGACATAATAATGTTATGACCACCAGCAGCAGATACAACAATATATTCTATAACTGAATCCTGACCTTGAACATCTTCAAAGTCTAAAAGGTAATCCCTACTTATTTTATGGTTATCTTTATATCCATCTAAAGAATTATTATATACAGCTGTGTCTTCTAAGAATTTCACTACATCAGTTAATGTTTCAAATGCAAAAATGTTTATACCACTAACTAATGAAGCTTCTTGCAAATTATCTATAGGTACAATTAAATTATTTATACCCCTTTTTTTTGCTTCTATTGCCATTGGTAGTATTCCAGAACATGGCCTTAGTTCACCATTTAAAGATAATTCTCCAATAAAACCAAAAGTGTTAATTTCATTGACAACTATCTGCTTAGTTTGAATTAATAGTCCTATTGCCATTCCTAAATCAAAATGTGATCCGCTTTTCTTTATGTCTCCTGGAGCTAAGTTTATAACTACCTTCATTTTAGGAAAATCATAATTTTCATGATTAATTGCTGCCTCTAATCTTTGCCTTGCCTCTTTTATTGCTGCATCTCCAAGGCCAACTATAGTAACTGATGGCTGACCATAAATTGTATCACTCTCTATGTTAACAACATAAGCATCTATTCCAGCTATAGCAAAACTTTTAACTACTGATGCCAACTTCTTCATCCTCCTCATTATATTTTTCCTTTATTGCACTTTCTACAAAGGCTCTATATAATTCTCTTGAATATTTGCTTATAAAATAGTCTAATATTCTTTTACTATTTATTAGCTTTTCATTTTTTAAACCTATAGTCATACTATAGCTACTCCAATTATAATCTTCAGGCTTTTTAACCATATTTGCCCTTACAGGGTTTAAATGTATATATCGTATTGTGGATAAAATTTGTACATCATCTTCAATAAGTTCTGTAAAATATCTATCTTGAAATAGATGGCCTATGTATTTATACTTTTTATTAAAAAACTTTGCATATATGCTATGTACTCTTGATATTAAATAAGAAATATGCATATCCTCAGTTTTTACAAGAAGATGGACATGATTATCCATAAGACAGTAACCATAAACTTCAAACTTTCCTTCATAATATTCTACTGCTTCTTCTATATATTCCAAATAAACTTGAAAATCTTCTTCATCTCTAAAAATATCGTTTCTGTGATTTCCACGTGCAGTTATATGTAAAGTAGCTCCAGGCCACCATTGCCTTTTCTTATAAGTCATTTCAATAACTCCTTACCTTTTATTAGCTGATTTTCTCCTTTTTTTCACTTAGTAATTGGAACTTTTCTAATATAATTTCAAAACTATATTTTTTTTCACCATCACTATTAATGTAACTATCAGTTTTTAATCTACCCTCTACAGCTATCTTATCGCCCTTATTTAAATTCTTGTAAAGCCTTTCTGCCTGTTTGTTAAAGGCAACAATATTTACAAAAATAGCATTATTCTCATTATTTTTATAGTTATATTCATTTATAGCTAATGTAAATCTAACATAACTTCCTTTCGTTTCTGAACCATCATAAGTTTTTAGCTCTACGTCTCTTACAACATTGCCAATTAGAGTTACTTCATTCATAAAATATTACCTCCTAAAATTAATATATCTTAATTATTAACGCGAACATACAATCTTATTCAGTATACTTAATTATTTTTTATAAAAATAAAAGCAGTCTTTCGACTGCTATTCTCTCTAGGTTTTTTACATTTATCTTAATTTAATTTTTTTATAGGCTTCTTAATACTCACTATTTCTCTAAACACAAGTTTCATGAAAAATTCCCCCGAGGTGCTAGGAGATAACTAGAAGTTA
>JAAYOT010000084.1 GCA_012520205.1 Clostridiales bacterium | reverse complement strand
GGAACAGGGAGAACATCTAAGGAAAAGATATTTTCAGATACTGGTTTAATATGTTTAATACCTGTTTCCTCTTTAGCTTCTTTTATAGCAACATGGAGAAAATCCTCATCGCCATCAGTATGGCCACCAGTCCAAGACCAAGAATCATAAATATTGTGGTAAATCATAAGTACTTTAGTTCTATCTTTATTCACTATGTATCCAGAGCTACTAAAGTGAGCAAGGGGATTTTCCCTAGTTAAAAGATTATTAAAATTACTTATTGCATAGAGCATAGTTTCTTTATCTCTTGCTTCTTGTTCATTATAGGGAATGTAATTCTTTATATTATCTATCCAGTTCATATTTAAGCTCCTTTGTTTGTTTTTATAATAATTATATACAAATTCTAAATAAAATAATAGATACAGCAAAGGATTTTCTATATAAAAGCAATATGTAAAAAAATGTGGAACAGATAAAAATAAAAGGGAATAAGATATACAAACTGTTTCAGGATGTAAGAGAGGATGTAATAAATGAATATTGGGAAAAGATTCATTGAAGAGAGTTTAGAAATACAAAAAAGAAAATGCCCTCTTATACACTGTATCTCAAATTCATTAGGTATAAAGGATTTACTTAAGGGGATTCTAGGCTACTGTGGTATTCCTTTAATATCTAATACTATAGAAGAAATTGAAAAACTAACTTATGAAGCTGATTGTTTATTAATTAATACAGATAGCCTTACAGAGCAAAAAGTTAATGAAATGGAGAGGGCTATAAGAATTGCATTTATAAGGGGAATACCTATAGTTTTAGATATTAGTGAGGTGAATTTATCATTTTTAAGTAAAGAGACGGTACTAGGATTTATCGGCAGATACAATGTTAATGTTGTAAAGGGGACACTAGAAGAATTTATTTCTTTATTGGGAGATGAAGAAAAAAGTAAACTAATAAATAAGGAGAGTAAAATAAAAGATAATTTGAATTTAAGGGTTCAACTTAGAAGTTTTTCAAGAAAACAGGATTTAATAGTAGTGGCAGAAGCAGATGATTATTATATAACAGATGGATTTAGTGAATTTTATATAGAAAAACAGAAAAGCCAAATAGATGAAATAGCAAGAAGTGAATTAATATTATCAGGCTTAATAGCTGTTGGAATTTCATCATCAAATCAAAAGGAGCAAAGGATAAAGGGGGTTTTAGTGGCAGCTATGGCTATAACTACAGCTAAAAAAATTCTAGAAGAAAAGGGAAATAAGAAAAATAAATTATCTATTGAAGGCTTATTAGCTGAAATAGAAAATATTAAGGCGGAAAAGATAAATAAATATTCTAAAATAAGTTATTTATTTGTTAGATAAATTTTAAAATAGAAAAAAGAAGCCTATATAGTAGATGAAAAAGTCTTCATATAGGCTTCTTAATTTTGGACTGAGTTATATTGGGGTTTAGCTGTTTGTATATTAATAAAGATAAATAAGTAAAATTTTTTGAAAATTCAAACAATAGAATTTGAAAATTAGGAAATATATGATAAATTATAAGTATAGGAATTATTTAGGGGGACTAATGAAATGGATGGTATAATATACAAACTAGTTGATAACTATATAGAAGAAAAAGTAACGGATGAACTAAAAGATGAGTTTATTAATGCAGCAATACATTTTAATATAAATAATGATCTTTATAAAATGTTTTCGCCTATTGAAATAGAATATAAAATAAATAAAATTTCTTCAGAAGAAATTAAAGATTATGTAGAATTATGTTCAGTTTGCGGATATATATTATTTAGGCTTATAAAAGATAATACAATTAAAGAAGAAGATAGAATAGAAGCTCTTCAAATAGTCTTAGAAATAAATAATACAATAACAAATTATTTAATAGGAATGATAAAAGAAGAGGAATTATTTGAAAGACTTATAAATATAACTGATAAGCTAAAATTAAGCAAAGAAGAAAATCAGAGAATAATAGATAAATTAAATAGTTAAAATTATAAGACCTATGTAAACGTTAGATGTGTTTTGATAAGAGAAAAATAAAGAGTGTATTTAAAAATTGAAATTATTTTTGAATACACTCTTTTTCTATAGTAAAATTATAATTAAATGTTTGAGGAGGTGCATAAATGAATAAGCCATTACAGTTACTAGAAAAATATTTTGGATATAAATATTTTAGAGAAGGGCAGTATGAAATAATATCTAATATTTTAAGAGGGAGAGATTCCTTTTGCATAATGCCTACCGGTGGAGGCAAATCAGTTTGTTATCAAATTCCAGCCTTAATGTTCAATGGCATTACTTTAGTTATATCACCTTTAATATCTCTAATGAAGGATCAGGTTGATTCAATAAGGGATATGGGAATAAGTGCAGAGTTTATAAATAGCACCCAGAATTTAGCGGAAATAAAAGAAATACTAAAGAGATGTTATGATGGAGAAGTTAAAATTTTATATATTGCACCAGAAAGATTAGAAAGTGAATATTTTAATAAAATGTTAAGAAAGCTTTGGATAAGCCAAGTAGCTATAGATGAGGCTCACTGTGTTTCAATGTGGGGTCATGATTTCAGAAAAAGTTATAGGGCAATAGCTCCTTTTATTAGAGGTTTAAATATAAGGCCTATAGTAACAGCTTTTACTGCTACTGCAACAAAAGAAGTAAGAAAGGACATATACAATCTTTTAGAATTAAATAGTCCATATACATATATAGGAAGCTTTGATAGAGAAAACTTAGAAATATCTATTCATAAAGAAGAAGATAAACTAGAATTTGTAAAAGACATAATTAGAGAAAAGGAAGAAGAAGCAGGAATAATTTATTGTGTTACTAGAAAAGAAGTAGAGGAATTATATAATTATCTAAAGGATAGAAGTTATTCTGTTGCTAAATATCATGGCGGTTTAAAAGATGAAGAAAAGAATTATTATCAAGAAGAATTTTTAAATGATAATAAAAATGTTATGATTGCTACCAATGCCTTTGGAATGGGTATAGATAAGTCAAATGTACGATATATAATTCATTTTACCATGCCTAAGAATATAGAAAGCTATTATCAAGAAATAGGAAGAGGGGGAAGGGATGGTGAAAAGACTGAATGTCATCTTTTATATAATAGAATGGACATAAGAACCTTAGAATATTTAATATATACAACTGCAGGAAATGGAAGAAAAGAAATAGAAATTAAAAAGCTTCAGAGTATGATTGATCTTTGTGAAAATGATAAATGCTATAGGCACTTTATATTAAATTACTTTGGGGACAGAAATTCTAAAGAGTATTGTAATAGCTGCAGCAATTGTTTAAAAAATGAGGAGTTAAGGGATTACACTATAGAAACCCAAATGATATTATCCTGTGTTTATAGAACAAGGGAACAGTATGGAATATCTGTTTTAGTTGATATATTAAGAGGTTTTACAGGACCTAAAATAATACAAAACAATTTAAATAAACTTTCTACCTATGGCATAATGAAGGACTATAGCAGCAAGTTTATAAGAGATTTAATAAAAACCTTATTGGAATTAGGATATGTTAACTTAAAGGAAGGTACATATTCCATGCTTAAATTAAATAACAAATCAATTAAAGTTTTAAAATCTCAAGAAAAAGTAATATGCAAATTAAGTGCGGATATAGAAGAAAAAATAGAAAACAGAGAATTATTCAATAAATTAAGAATTTGGAGAAAAGAAAAGGCAAATTCTCTTAGAATAAAACCATATATAATATTCTCAGATTCCACCCTTATAGAACTAGCAAATAAATTGCCAAAAAACAAGGAAGAACTTTTAGATATTAGAGGCATAGGTGAAAAGAAATTTGAGAACTACGGGGAGGAAGTATTGGGAATAATTAATACTAACACCTAAAGATTAACAATTAGCAGTTTTGAAATTTTAAGGATTAATTGCAGATTTAGAGATAAACAACAAGAAAGGATATTAGGAAATAAATTTTGTAATATCCTTTTCTATTTTAACCTGTAAAGTGAGCTTTATATTAAAATTAAAGATGATTTTTAAAAAAAGGATTTTTAATAAATATATATAAAAATATGCAAATTTATTGTATAATATACCATATAACATATTTGTTGAAAGGTAAATGAAATGATAGAAAAGTTATTATATAAATTTGTAGATAATATAGGAGAATATAATAATTTTACTAATGAGCAAATAGAACAAGCTAAATATTCCTTGAAAGTTATAGTATATGAAATTATAAAATTCTTACTATTAATACTTATATTTGTTAACTTAGGATATTTTAAAGAAAGCTTACTTATAATTTTTGTAATGTCAGTTACCAAACCTTTTATTGGTGGATATCATGAGGATTCCCAAATAAGGTGCTTCATTGCTACATTTATATTAATGGCATTAATAATAAATTTGCGTGAAAATAACAATTTAAATTTTATAAGCTGCATTTTACTTAATTTAATAAGTGTATTTTCTATATATAATAAGGCACCAATAATAAATGATAAAATGCCTATTACAAGAGCTTATTAGAAAAAACAGAAGAATTGGAATTACAAATGTTGTAATATTAACTTTATTATCAATTATTATATTCAAAGTTAGGTGGGCTTCCCAAATAATAGTTTGGACAGTTTTGGTACAAGCTATATTAATGTTTAATAAATATAAGGGAAGTAAGGAGGTGAAATAAATGAAAAAATTATTAGGCGCTTTCCTACTAAACTTAAGAGGACTTTTTCTTAACGCAGCACCAGCTTCGCTTTGTGCAATTGGTGCAGAAGAAATGCCAGAATCAATGAAAGAATTAAG
>JAAYOT010000010.1 GCA_012520205.1 Clostridiales bacterium | reverse complement strand
CACAGTTGAGTTAGCAGTCTCTTAGTTTATCTTTTAATAATTTAATATATTATTGGGCTATTACCAATAAAAAAGGGATATTTCGTGAATTATTCATGAAATATCCCTTCTAGCAATATTCATTTTAGCCAAAAAATCTCTTTTTGATTGCCCTCTTAATGCTTCTCTTACATTTGCTCCAATACTAGTTCCTGAACGTAATAACTGCTTTGATAAAACAAATTCTTTTTTATTCGCTACTAAATATTTGTACATATCAATAATATTAATTGCAAAATCAAAAGACTTTGTTGCTATTATATTTTTTGTCATAATAATTCCTCCTCTATCAAATTAGCGATACATTAAATATTTGACAAAGAAATAGTTAACTATTCAATTTTGAACTAACACTCATTAAAATCAAATTTTCACCTTATAATAATTAAGCTATATCAAATTAAAATTCTATTATAATTTGATATAGCTCTTATTACCATTAATTTAAATTTTAGATTTTCATTAAATTGAAAATCATCCTAAACTGTGAACTGTGGACTGTGAACTGTGCACTGATTTAAATGAAAAGAAGTAAGCTAAATGCCATAATCATCATTCCCCCAATCAGCCCATAAATGGATAAATGGTGTTCTCCGTATTCTTTTGCTGCTGGTAGTAATTCGTCAAAGGATATGAATACCATTATTCCTGCTACTAGGGCAAAGATTATTCCTGAGGTTAAATCTGTGAAGAAATTTCTTAGAAATAGGTATCCCACTAGGGCTCCAATTGGTTCTGACATCCCTGATAGGAAGGAATAGATAAATGCTTTTTTCTTATCTCCTGTTGCATAGTAAATTGGAACTGATACTGATATTCCTTCTGGAATATTGTGAATTGCAATTGCTACTGCAATAGGTATTGCTACGTTTAAATCTGATAGTGCTGATACAAAGGTAGCAAGTCCCTCTGGGAAGTTATGTATTCCTATTGCAAGGGCTGTTAATACTCCTGTTCTCATTAACTTTTTCGATTCATTTTCTTTTCTTATCCTTCTGCATTCATCAGTTTGGCAATCATTAAGAACTTCTTTTACCTCGTGAGGGTTTTCTTCGCTAGGTACAAGCTTATCTATTAGTGCTATTAAAAACATTCCTGCAAAGAAGGCTATCACTGTAATATAGTTCCCTTTTTTCTCTCCTAAGGCAAGTATTAGTGAATTTTTAGCATCTGCAAATAATTCCACCATAGATACGTATATCATAACGCCAGCAGATAATCCTAAACTGACAGATAAAAATTTCTTATTTGTAGTTTTAGCTAGTAAGGCAATTAAACTTCCTATTCCTGTTGCAAGTCCTGCAAATAAAGTTAATAAAAATGCTATTAATATATTATTCATATTTAATCCCTCCTCTTCTTATTTTTCTCATTGTTTATTTTTATTTCTTAATATTAATTATTTCTTATTTATATATTAAACTAAATGATAGGATTTTTCAATTTTTAAGACTTATTAATATAGATCTTACTTAGAGCTTTTAGGAATAAACTTTATTATTATATACCAAAATAAAAAATATATTATTGAAAGTATTTCTAATTTAATAAAATAGTCATAACCTTTTCCCAGTCCCTCTAATATTGTACCTTTAGCCGCAATATTAGAAGAAAAGCTCACGAAGAAGTAATCTGTTTTGTAAATTGAATTAATAATACCTGCAGATAATCCTAGAATCTGCATAGTAATATATGACTTTATTAGTTCTGATTTGTTTAAAAACCATTTATTCATTAAGGCAAAATATATTGGTACTACTATTATTGCTATATGAGCAGTCATAAAATAGTAGTATTTTAGATATTTAGAGGACATTGATTTGTCCATTGATAAAAAACTTGATATGCCACCTAAGACTCCTACAAATAATAGAAAATTAAATATTTTTTTCCTTGGTTTTATTAAAATAATGGCAGATAAAATATTGCAAATATAGCATAGATGTAAAGGCAATTTATTAATAGCTAAGCCACTTATTATCCAATTCCCTAAATAATAAGTGGTTGTAATTACCATTATGATAAGTGCAAAAATATATCTTATTCTTCTTTCAAGTTTTTTATTTGCCTTTATTTTATTTCTAAATATAAAAATAATGAATAAAATTACTGTTAAAAGTATTATTGGAAGAAATCTTTCATGGTTATTCATTATGTAATTTCTTGTTTCTCTCTCAAAAATAATAAATTCTTTCATAATTAACTCCCTTAAAAATAACTTCTCTAGTCTTTAAAAATTTATGCATACGGAAAATATTAAATGCCAGTATAAGTTTTTTATACTGGCATTATATTAATTAAATTTAATTTATTATTTATAAGAATTTGAATTTTTATCTCTTTTTCTTGTCGTCCTTTTTCTTTGGAAATTCACATTTGCCGGCATTTTTAAGACACTTAATTATTTCTCTATAAGCCTTCTTATAGCCTAGTACGAAACCTTCTTTAAGTCCCTTTTCATGTCCTTCTGCAAATCCCTTTTGTTTTCCTTCTGCAAAACCTTTGTCACGGCCAACGCTTAGTCCGTTTGAATATCCTCTCTTGTATCCCACGTCATATCCCTTTTCATAACCAGCTTGGAATCCAATCTTATAGCCTTTTTCATAAGCTGCTTCAGCTAATTTCTCAGCTTTACTTAAGCCTTTTTTATAGCCCTTTTGGAATCCTTCTTTTACTCCCTTTTCAAAACCTAGTTTCTTGCCTTTTTCTAGTCCTTTTTCAAAGCCCTTAGTATATCCAAGTTTTATACCTTTTCTAAGACCTTTTTCGAACCATTTTCTGCAATCAACTATATGATTTGGTTTCTTATCTTCTTTTTCTTTTTTCTTATCCTTGTCTTTGTCCTTGCCTTTTTCTTTGCGATCTTTCTTAAGTTTTCTTTCATAATCTCTTTCAAAATCTTTTTTGTAATTTTCTTCATATTCGTCATCTTCGTCATCTTCATAGTAGTCTTCGTACTTGTCATCGTAGTCTTCTTCGTGGTCCTCTTCATAATCGTCAAAATAATATGAAGTATATTCTACTTCATCATCTTCATACTCATCATCTTCATAAACTTCTTCATAGTCTTCATAATCTTCATAGTCGTTAAATTCAAATTCATAATCTTCATTAGTAAATCCGTATTTTGTTTCCATCTTTTTTCTCTCCTTGTAATTATTTTTTTATACTACATAGATATGAAACTTATAATTTATTTGTTAATGATTTTAAGGAAAATTTAATAATGTAAGCTTAGTCATTCAATAATGAAACTACCTCTCTTACCAATTTTTTAACCCTTGATGGTAGCTTAGATAATGCCTTTTCCCTTTTTTCTTCATCCTGAATTTGTGCTATTCTCATGACTTCCTGTTGAGCTCCTGGTATAGCATTAAATTCAGATGCTATTTTATTAAATCTAGCTGCAAAATTAGGATCTTGCATCTTAGATTGTAATTTCATTATTAATTCATAACCATTCATTTTAATAATCTACTCCTAACCTTACTTTAGTTTATATTATTCAGTATTATTTTCTTTTGTTACTTAATTATCTAAGAAAAAAAGTGGACGTATGTAAGTCAGATTAAACTTGCATAAGCCCACTTAATAATTCCCTAAATGGCAAAGAGCCGTCATAAGCCGGCTCTTTATTATATAATTGTCACATATGACTTTTTATTATTCAGTTTCTGAGTTTAAAATTAAATGAATTTTATCAATTCTTTTATCATCTAATTTTAAAAGTTTTAATTTGACATTAGCAAATCTTACTTCACAATTTTTTGTATCTGTAGGAATTTCACCTAACTTTTCAATAAAGAAACCTGCAATTGTATCTGCATCTTCTGATTCCAATTCAATGTCAAGATAATCATTTAAGTCTGATAAACTCATTAGACCACTAACAATATAGTTTTCGTCATCTATCTTTTCAATGTCTAGATTATCATCATACTCATCTAAGATTTCTCCCATAACCTCTTCAATGATATCTTCCATGGTTACTATACCAGAAAATCCACCATATTCATCTATTAAAACTGCTATATATGCTTTCTTTTCTTTTAACTTTTTAAATAATTCATCTATATTTTGAGTTTCAATAAAGAAACATGGCTCCTTTATTAAATCCCTTATCTTTACATTTTCAATTCCTTTTTCTATAATACTAGCAAAAAGATCCTTCATATGTAAAATACCTATGATATTATCTATTTCCTCTTCATATATAGGTATTCTAGAAAAGTTCTCTTCTAATATCATATTGATACAGTCTTTTACATTTTCATTAACATCTAATAAAAATGTTTCTGTTCTAGGAGTCATAATCATCTTTGCTGTTGTATCATCAAATTCTATGATACCATCTATCATATCTCTTTCAGATTCATTAATAGCACCATTTTCTTCTCCTATTTCTATAAGGCTTCTTATTTCTTCCCTTGATATTTGCTCTTCTACTCCCTCATTTTTGAACCCTAAAATTTTCATTATAAGATTAGTTGAAAAAGATAAGAACCATACAAAGGGTTTTGTAACCTTAGAAACAAATAGAATTATTTTTATTGCAAACATTGCTACTTTCTCAGTATTTTGCATAGCTATTCTTTTTGGTACTAATTCACCTAATACTAATGTTAAATAGGAAATTAATAAAGTAGTAACTATTAATGCAATGTCTTCACTATATGGTACATTTGCACTATTTAACACTTCAGCAAAACCTACTGAAATTGATGTTGCTGCTGATGCTGAGGCAAAGAATCCTGCAAAGGTTATACCAACTTGTATTGTTGATAATAGCTTATTTGGCTCCTTTAGAATATCTCTTAATAATATTGCTTTTTTATTTCCTTCTTCCGCTAAAATGTTTATTTTAGTTTTATTTAATGATACTATGGCCATTTCTGCAGATGAGAAAAAAGCATTAACTAATACCAATATAAAAATTAAAATAAAACTACTCCCGGGACTTCCTTCCATTTACACATTCTCCTTAAAATTTTATAGTAATTATTATTTTATCATATTTATCTCGTTTTTCAAATATCTTAAAATTTATTAATAATATATTTAAATATAAACTACATTATTAGAATATAGCCTTTTTTCTAATGATTTATTCATTCATCAATTGTTACCTGTACTGATAAACTGAAGAAAATTACAAAAATAACTAGCAGAGATAAATAGAATATGTGCAATAAGTATATAGCAAATAATTAGAAGTACTTGGTAAGGAAAAACTACTAGGCCTTAGAGTTGTTGGTTTGTTTGAGCGTAGCGAGTTCAACCAAAACTCTTGGCATAGTAGTTATTCCGAACCTAGTACTTCTTTGTGAAGCTATCGACTTATGAAACATATCTATTTATTGAAGCATTATATTTGTACTTTTTTTAGTTCTTTTTAAAAGCTTCTTGTATTGTATGCCATGCAAGCACTGCACATTTAACTCTAGCTGGCATATTTGAAATGTTTTGAAGAACCATTGCATCTTCTAGTTTTTCTAGTTCTTCTTCATCTTTGATTTCTCTTTTTATCATTCCAATAAAAGTTTCTACTAATTTTAAAGCTTCATCTTTGCTTTTTCCTTTAAGTAGATCTATCATCATTGAAGTTGATGCTTGGGAAATTGCACAACCTTGGCCAGAAAAGGCAAGATCTTCTATTATATCTCCATTAATCTTAACTTCTAAAGTTATTTCATCGCCACAACTTGGGTTATGACCTCTTTCACATAGATCTGGGCATTCAAGCTTTCTTCTATTATGCTTAGAAGTACTTTGCTCCATTATAAGTTGGGTATATATATCTTGTAAATCCATTGTATTACCTCCATTTTGCAAACATATCGTAGGTTTTCTTAATTGCTTCTATTAACATATCAATGTCTTCCTTTGTATTATATATATATATACTTGCTCTACAAGTTGCATTGATTCCCATATATCTCATTAAAGGTTGGGCACAATGGTTTCCAGCTCTAATACATACTCCTAAAGAATCGAAAATTGATGCACAATCATGTGGATGAACTCCATCTATTGCAAAGGATATTACTCCTCCTCTTTTTTCTACTTCCTTTGGTCCATAAACAGTTACATAAGGTAGTTCACTTATTTTTTCCATAGCATAGCTCATTAATTCATGTTCTATTTTTTCAACATTGTCCATGCCTACTTTATTTAAGTAATCTATAGCCTTAGATAAACCTACTGCACCTTCAACATTTTGTGTTCCAGCTTCGAATTTATATGGTAATGCGTCAAAAGTAGCTTCTTGTTCATATACGTATTCTACCATATCTCCACCAAAAGTTACAGGAGGCATTTTTTCAAGTAATTCTTTTTTACCATAAAGTACTCCTATTCCCATAGGCCCTAAAAGCTTATGGGCTGAAAAGACTAAGAAGTCTGCATCTAAGTCTTGTAGATCTACTTTCATATGAGGTACACTTTGAGCTCCATCTACAATAACTACAGCTCCCTTTGAATGAGCATATTTAGCTATTTCTTTAACTGGATTAATTGTACCTAAAGCATTTGATACTTGAGTTATTGCTACTAACTTTGTTTTATCTGTAATTTTAGTCTTTACTTCTTCTTCAGTAAGCTCACCATTTTCATTAGTGTACATATATTTTAATACTGCACCCTTAGCTTTTGCTACTTCTTGCCATGGTATAAGGTTTGAGTGATGCTCTGCAATTGAAATCACAATTTCATCACCTTCATTAATAAAATTCAAACCATAAGATCTTGCTAAAAGGTTAAAGGACTCTGTAGCATTTCTTGTAAAGATTATTTCTTCCTTATGTGCTGCATTTATAAAATCTCTAACCTTTTCTCTTGCTTCATCATAAGCTTCTGTTGATGCAATACTTAATGCATAAGCTCCTCTATGAGGATTGGCATTTGAATTTTTATAGTACTCTACCATAGCATCAATAACAGATTGTGGCTTTTGTGTAGTTGCTGCACTATCTAAATATACTATTCTCTTACCATTTGCTTCCTTTGTTAAGGCTGGAAAATCCTTTATTATATCTCTATTATTCATTATCCAAACATTCCTTTATAGCATTAAATATTTCTTCTCTAGAATTTTTATCATCTATTTTATCTATGATAGGGTTAAATGCACCTTCAATTATCACTCTTCTAGCTTCGTTATAATCTAAACCTCTAGTCATTAAGTAAAATAGTTTGCTTTCATCTATTTTACCTGAAGCTGCAGCGTGTTCTCCTGAAACATCATCTTCTTCACATAATAGTAAAGGTAAGGCCTTTGATTTAACCTTTGGAGATAAAATCATGCAATATTCATCTTCAACTCCATTACTTCTTGAAGCTCCTCTTTTAAAATCAATAGTTCCTCTAAAGATCTTTTGCGCTTCATCTTTTAAAGCACCCTTTGTAGAAATATTTGATTTACTTCTTCTTCCCCTATGAGTCATAACATAGTTAATATCTATAATTTTGTCATTATCTCCTAGATAAATTGAGCTTAATGTTGAAGCAGAATTTTCTTCTTTTAAATCACCTTCATAATTTGTGATGCTGTATTTTCCACCTAACTCTGCTGCAATAAAGTCAACACTTCCATTGTAGCTTACATCTGATACATTTGAATCTAAGTGCATTGTATTTTTGTTTAATAAGTTTATCTTTGTTAATTTTAATTTACTATCATCTTTGCTAAATACTTTTAAAATACCATTGTGGTATCCTTCAGAATCATCTAAAGAATTATATTTTATAATAATATTTGCTTCTGATTGTTCCTCAGAAACTATTACTATGTTGTCTACTAATGTATTATTGTCTTTATCCATATTGAACTCTATTATAATAGGTTCTTCCACTTTTACTTTTCTTGGTATATTAATTATGTAACCTTGGTTAAATTCTCTTTCACCTTGGCTTATTAATTCCTCTGATACACCATAAGTAAAGTTCTTATTTAAAGGAAGTACTTTTTCCTTATCTAACTTTTCAATTATTACTCCCTTATTTTCATTACCAGTTATTTTTACATTTTCAAAATTACCTATAGCTGGAGCTTTATAATCTGCTAATGTTACATCGTTAACCTTTAGCCAACTTTTTGTTCTTACAGGAGTCTTATTTAAATTACTGAATTTTATATCATTAACCATTATCCTATGCTCCCTTCTAGTTCAAGCTTAATTAAGTTATTCATTTCAACTGCATATTCAAGAGGTAATTCCTTTGATATTGGTTCAACGAAACCTCTAACTATCATTGATTTTGCTTCTTCTTCACTTATACCTCTACTCATTAGGTAGAATATAGCTTCATCACTTATTTTACCTATTTTTGCTTCGTGTCCAATTTCAACATCATCTACTGCTAAATCAATTACTGGAATAGTATCTGATTTAGAAAGGTTGTCAAGCATTAAGGATTCACAGGAAACAGTTGATTTTGAACCATGAGCATTTGCATTAACCTTAACTACTCCTCTGTAAGTTGCTTCTCCACCGTTTTTTGAAATTGATTTTGAATTAATTGTTGAACTTGTATTTGGGGCAGCATGAACAACCTTTGCTCCAGTGTCTAGGTTTTGACCTTTTCCTGCAAAGGATACTCCAGTAAATTCAGCTGTTGCTCCTTCTCCTTTTAAAACACTCATTGGGTATAACATAGAAATATGAGATCCAAAGGATCCTGATACCCATTCTATTCTTCCATTCTTTTCAACAATTGCTCTCTTTGTATTAAGGTTCATCATATTCTTAGACCAGTTTTCTATTGTACTGTATCTTAATGTTGCTCCTTCTTTAACAAATAACTCAACACAACCTGCATGTAGGTTTGTTACGTTATATTTAGGTGCTGAACATCCTTCTATAAAGTGAAGGTTAGCTCCTTCTTCTACTATGATTAGTGTATGTTCAAATTGACCTGCTCCAGGTGAATTTAATCTAAAGTATGATTGTAGCGGAATATCTACATTTACTCCCTTTGGTACATATACAAAAGATCCACCAGACCATACAGCCCCGTGTAATGCTGCAAATTTATGCTCTCTTGGAGATACACATTTCATGAAATATTCTTTAACAATATCTCCATATTCCTTGATAGCTGTTTCCATATCAGTGTAGACTACACCTTGTTTAACTAAATCTTCTTTTATGCTATGGTAAACAACTTCTGAATCGTATTGAGCTCCAACACCTGCTAGGGAAGTTTTTTCTGCTTCAGGTATTCCTAAAAGATCAAAAGTCTTTTTAATATCTTCAGGAACCTCTTCCCAAGTTTCAGCCATTTTAGATTTTGGCCTAACATATGTAACTATATTATCCATATCTAACTCATCTAAGGATGGACCCCATGTTGGTAAACTAAGTTCATTATATATATCTAAGGACTTTAATCTAAATTCAGTCATCCATTCTGGTTCATTTTTTTCTTTTGAAATAGTTGTAACTATTTCCTTTGTAAGTCCCTTATCTGTTTTAAATTCAAATTTATCTTCATTTTTAATGTCATAGATTCCTCTATCCATTTCATCTATAACTGTCTTTTTTCTATTTTCCACAAGCTCACCTCCAAACTAAATTGCCGCTTCTCTAAATGCTTCATATCCGTCTTTTTCAATTTGTTCTGCAAGGCTTGCATCTCCAGTTTTAACAATTCTTCCATCAACTAAAACATGAACATAATCAGCTTTTAAATTTTCTAATATTTTTGTATTGTGAGTTATAATTAACACTGCATTATTTTCATTTGAATACATTCTAATACCTTCAGAAACTATTCTTATGGCATCTACGTCTAGACCAGAATCTGTTTCATCTAGTATTGCTAGTTTTGGATTTAACATAAGCATTTGTAAAATTTCATTCTTTTTCTTTTCTCCACCTGAGAATCCAACATTTAAATATCTCTTTGCGTATTCTGGCTTCATTTTTAATTCTTTCATATTGTTCTTTAAGTCCTTATCGAACTTTAAGAATTTAATTAATTGGCCATCTATAGCAATTTTTGAACTTCTTATAAAGTTCTCAACTGTTATTCCAGGCACTTCTTCTGGATGTTGGAAAGATAAGAATAATCCCTTTCTTGCTCTTTCATCAGTTTTTAATTCTGATATATCTTCACCTTCAAAGATTACTTCTCCAGATACCATTTTATATTTTGGGTGAGCCATTAATGTGTTAGCTAAAGTTGATTTACCAGCACCATTTGGTCCCATTATTACGTGAATTTCACCTTTTTTTATTTGTAAGTTTAATCCCTTTAGGATTTCTTTTCCTTCAACCTCTGTTCTTAACCCATCTATATTTAATAAAACTTCGCTCATTTTTACATCTCCTTGTTTTTATAATCCATACAATTTCACTCTGATTTAATTATATCATACTAAATAACTCGTATTTAATCAAATATAATTTTTTCTAATATAGGCTGTATATATTTATTTTTAGGCACTATCTTTTAATATCTTTTTATTTCTTATGAAAATAAGGTGTAAAAAGCACATAGTGGTTTTTTAGTTCACAGGCCACAGTTCACGGTTCACAGTTGAGGATGAAACTACTGCGTAGTTTCTAAAAATTGCGAAGCAATCTTTAGAATTGACAGTTGACAGAGGGCAATGGACAATTGTCAATTGTCAACTGTCCATTGAAAAGTGCTGCGTAGTTTTTTAAATTTACGTAATAGTTTCATCCTCATTATTAAAATACGACTTCATCTTAGGTAACATCTCAGCTATTGCATGTTTAACTACCAATTTTATAATTAAATATAGTACAAATAATACTATAAAAATCAATATTAAATAATATAATCCTTCTCCTATTACCTCTCCTAATAACATAAATTTCTCCTCTTTGTATTCCATATTATCGTGAACTGAAAATCAAAAATAAATTTAAATAATTCAGTAGGCTGAATCATATCCAAAACTGAAATTTGAAAACCGAAACCTGAAAACTATTCTCCACTCCAAACTCCAAACTCCACGCTCCACACTGAAATCATTAACTGTTGACAAAGTTGCTTATTGCTAGGTATGCTTTAACATCAATATTCTGCCCAGATTTTAGTATTTCTTTTCCTTCTTCTTTAGTTATCATTTTTACTTCTATTTCCTCATCTGCTTCTAAGTTTTCTAAGGATACTTTTCCCTTGCAATTACAGCTAACAAGGGCAAAGGATTCATCTGTCATTCCTACAGAAGCATAGGTTTTTTCTATTGTCTTATCATAATCTATGTTAACTAAATCTAAACCTGTTTCTTCTTTTAATTCTCTCTTGACTGCTTCTTCAAAGCTTTCTTCTCCATCAATTAAGCCTGCTGGAAGCTCTATTACATAATCATTAATAGGAACTCTGAATTGTTTTATAATTACTAATTTATTTTCTTCTATATGCTTTGGAATTATAACTACTGCATCTATCCTATCTTTTTTTCCTTCAAAGAATCTATTATTTATTTCATTCAAATCTTTTCTAGAAGCTATTGTCCAATGTTTATTTTCTCCAAGCTTATTAATATATTCTGCATCATATAATTTTAAAAATTTTGTTTCTGCTAAAGTCTTAACTTTAATTATTTTTCCCATAATATCCTCCAAAATCTACTATTTTATTACAACCTTTATTATACAATATATTATTGTAATTAGGTTTCATAATATGTATAATATTTCTAATAGATATCAAAAGGATGTGAAAGATTGAAAGAAATAGACGAGAAATTTAAGAAGAATTTATTATTAGGTACCTTATTAATAATAATTTATTTTGCACTTTCTAATATAGGAGATTTTTTAAGAAGTTTTAGAATTTTTATTCAAATAATAAACCCATTTTTAGTAGGTTTTGCAATTGCCTTTGTATTAAATATTCCTATGAATTTTTTTGAAGAACGTGTTTTTTCTTTTTTAGATACAAAAAAATATATAAAATATAAAAACTTTAAAAGACCATTGTCAATATTAGCTACTTTTGTGACTGTAATAGGATTAATTACTGCACTAGCCTTGTTTGTTATTCCGCAGTTAACATCTAGTGTTGCTACCTTAATTAAAACTATTCCTGGCCACATGAGCTCTTTTGAAAAGTTAATTTATCAATACATAAATGATACTGAAATTTCTAGGGAGTTTTTACAAAAGATTTCTTCAAATATTATGGCAGCTTGGAAGGACTTATTTACTGTTGGAGGAGAAATAATTTCTAATTCCCTTTCCGGCATTTTAAATGCAACTATGAATATTACAAGTGGTTTAGTAAACTTTCTTCTATCAGTAATTTTATCTATTTATATGCTATCAAGTAAAGAAAGTCTTATTACTCAAGTTAGGAAATTAATTTATGCTTTTTTACCAAGAAAAGCTGCTGATAAACTTGTTTATATAGGTAACTTAAGCAATATTACATTTTCAAAATTTATTTCTGGACAATGTGTAGAGGCTGTTATTTTAGGCTCTTTATGTTTTATTGGTATGATTATATTAGGAATGCCTTATGCCTTATTAATAAGTGTTATGATAGGAGTAACTGCATTGATTCCAGTCTTTGGTGCATTTATTGGAACTATACCTGCTGTTTTCTTGATTCTTTTAATAAGCCCTATAAAAGCCTTCTGGTTTATTATATTTATATTATGCCTTCAACAATTTGAAGGAAATGTTATTTACCCTAAGGTAGTAGGAAATTCTGTTGGTCTATCTGCCCTATGGGTTATGCTGGCCATGTTAGTTGGAGGAAGCACCTTAGGCTTACTGGGAATGCTCATTGGTATTCCAATCTTTAGTGTTTTATATCAACTTTTAAGAGAGAAAACAGATAAAAAATTGAAGATAAAAGATATAAAAATTGATTAACTTAAAAGTATAAAATCCAATCCATAAAAGCTTTTGTGGATTGGATTTTTATCTTTACTTCTTAACTATTACTTCTTATCTGTTTCAGTATTTCTTCACAAAGTTTATGTGTTTTTAATGCATCTTCTATACTTATAGATGGCTTCCTCTTTTCTTTTACTGCACATAAAAACTCATCAACAATGGGCTCAAAACCTCTTCTATACAAGATTCTATCCCAATCATTAAATTCCTGTATTTCTTTTTTATTATTTTTATATATTTTAGAAGTTATTAAATTTTCAACTGTAGCCTTACTTCCTGGAGAGATGTATTCAACATTTTCTTCATTATAACCACTGTCTCTATTCATCATAGCAATACCAGTAGTATTTTTTGTTTTTAAAGTAACAACTATGTTATATAGCAAATTATTCTTCTTTAAATAATTTACATCAAAATCCTCTACTTCATCTCTTAATAAAAATCTAGCAGTATCAAGGACATGGATAAAGTCATCTAATATAACTATTTTAGGATCTTTAGGGCTAAAGGTTCTATTCTTTTCAACCTTAATAGTTGTTGGAATATCATACTCCATAAGATTTTTATACATTGGGGCAAACCTCCTGTTAAAGCCCACCATTAGTATTTTTTCTTTCTCTTTTGCTAGCTTACATACCTTTACGCTCTCTTCATAGGAATAGCTAATAGGCTTGTCTACATAAACATTAATCCCATCATTTAATAGTTTTTCTATTATTGAAGCATGGGTTTCTGTAGCAGTATGAACAAAGGCAGCATCAATATTTTTATCTAGCAGTTTATCTACACTAGTATAATATTCTTTAATTCTATATCTTTTTGATAATTTCTCTAGTTTTTCTTTATTTCTTGTACAAAATACAAGGTCTATATCTTCCTTAGATGTAATATATGGCAGATAGGCTTTAGTACATATATTGCCAAGACCTATAATTGCAATTTTCATAAGCTCACCTCATCTTCTTATTTAAATAAGACTATCAAATTTTTCTCTATTTTCTCTTACAACCTCTATAAAAACATTAACTATTTCAGGGTCAAATTGTGTGCCTGAACATCTTTTTAATTCTTCAATTGCCTCTTCGTAAGTTTTTCT
>JAAYOT010000083.1 GCA_012520205.1 Clostridiales bacterium | reverse complement strand
GGTGTCGTAGGTTCAAGTCCTATTTCCGCTACCATATACGCTGGAGTGGCGGAACAGGCAGACGCACAGGACTTAAAATCCTGCGGTAGCGATACCGTACCGGTTCGATTCCGGTCTTCAGCACCAAAGTCATAAAACTTGTTTAAGTTTTATGACTTTTTTTATTACCTGTGATATAGATAAGCATAGATAGCTATAGATACCTGGGGTAACATAAATTATATGATAATTAAAAAGAATTTATTAATAATAATATTAATTTTTCATCATAAATTTGTTTATAATGACAAAATAAATGTTCTGAGAAAATATAAATAAGAATAGGAGATATCATATTAAAAGCTAGATTTTTTAAACTTAAATAAAATAATCAGCTTTTTTTAATAAAAGGATTAGTTCTAAAATTTTATCTATCTATAAGGGATTATCAAATAAAATGTCCTACGAAAAAAATAATTAGTCGCATTAATTGACATATCTCACCTCAACATAATGCTATAATCAAAATACATTTTATGGAAGGTGGAGGAATGGTATGCAATATGGTGTGGATATATCAACTTATAAAAGAGTAAGCAAAAAGAATAATAAAAGGGAAGTTAAGCTTCAGGGAGACATTTTCAAATCCCTAATAATGCTTACTATTGGAATTTTATTAAGCAGGGTTTTATTATCAATAACAAAGGATATGGGTATAGCACCCTTTGGTATTGCATATTTGATATGTTTAAGAAAGGAAAGTATAAGAGATAAAATCCTTGCCTTAATTGGAACGATAATAGGATATCTATCAATATCTAGTGATTTAGAGGGAGCTGTAGGTTATTGCCTTGTAGCCTTAATAGTATTAATTTATAGTGAAATATGTAAGCAAATAAATCTTAAGGAAAAGGATGCTATAACATTTTTAATAATATTTTCAGCATTTTTGATCTTTAATTTTACAGTCTATAAGCAGCCTATTAGAATTAACCTAACATTTTCCTTCTTAAAATTAATAAGTATAATACCTGTTAAATATATTATAAGTTATGCATTAAGCTCAATAGATGAGCTAGATAGTGATTATTTATTCTCTACAGAAGAATTAATAAGTATGGGAATATTAATATGTTTATTAATTACTGGGGTAGGAAGTTTAAATATTTTAGGTGTTTATTTAAGAAGTACAATAGCTATTTTTGTTATTTCACTTTTTGCTTATGTTGGAGGAAGTGGATTGGGATCAGCTATTGGAATTTCCATGGGCTTTATAATAGGAATAACAAATAATGATATAGCAACTTATATAACTATCTACAGCTTGTGTGGTCTTATTATGGGGGTTTTTAAGGATACAGGCAGAGTGTTTTCATCCTTAAGCTATTTAGTGGTTTATTTTATTATATCCATGTATTCTAATTCATTTAATATAGCAGGTATCATAGAAATTTTGCTTGCATTAATCTTATTTATAATGATACCGGAAGTTATAATAAATAACATTGTAAATGAGCTTAATAGGGACAAAAAAGCTGAAATTATTAATGATTTCCACTTAAATGAAGTGAAGAATGAGTTTTTAGAAAGATTAAATTCAATGAAAGCAGTATTATCAAGCTTATCAAATTCTATATTAAATTTAGGCCAAAATGATATTTTATCTTTAAGTAATAAGGGAACTGCAATGGTTGAAAGTTTAGCAGATAGGGTTTGTTATAACTGTGAATTAAGACAAAGATGTTGGGATAGGAATTTACGTTATACCTTCGATGGTTTTTCAGAACTTATAAGCAGCTGTGAAAATAATGATATATACTTTCCAAAGTCTCTAAATAATAAATGTGTCAAGAAAAGCAGTCTTATGAAAAATGCTCAGGAGATTGTAAACAATTATACTGTTAATGAAGCTTTAAGAACTCGATTAACAGAAGGAAGAAAGCTTATAGCAAGTCATATTAATAATATGTCTGTAACTATGGGAGATATGATAAGAGATTTTGAAAAGGATGTTTCAGTGTGCACTGAAATAGATAAGGTCTTAAAAAAGGCCCTTAATAAGGCAAAAATAGAATATAAAAATATTTTCTGTTACCTAGATAGAAAAGGAAGAATGAAAATAAAAGTTACATTAAGCAATTGTGAAGGCAGTAATTATTGTGCTAGAAAAATATTGCCAGTGATAAATGATTTGGTAAAGGTTCCAATTTCAATATCCAGATCTGGCTGTAGAATAGACCCGGATACAGATGAATGTTCAGTAATAATTGAAGAAACTCCAAAGTATCATGTAGCTTCCTATGCATCAGTTAAATGCAAGGATGGAGAAACCCATATAGGAGATAGCTATAGTTTCAATGCTAATGATGATGGAACATATTTAACTATAGTAAGTGATGGAATGGGTTCTGGTCCGGAAGCCTTAGGAGAAAGTAAGTTAGCAGTAGACCTTATAGAAAAGTTTATTGAAGCGGGCTTTACTCAAAAAACTGCTATAAATACAGTTAACTCAATAATGGCAATGAAATTTAATGAAGATGAAAAATTTACAACTATGGACCTAAACTTAATTGACCTATATACAGGAGAATCAGAATTTATAAAAATAGGAGGAGTAGTTAGTTTTATAAAAAGGGGAGAAGAAGTAAAGGTAGTAAAATGCAATAGTCTTCCATTTGGGATATTAGATTCTGTAGACATAAGCTCAGAAAAAGTGAAACTTAAACATGGAGATATTATAGTATCAATAAGCGATGGAGTGTTAGATATAGATAGAAACAATTTAGGAAGTTATTATTGGTTAGAAGAATACCTAAAATACTCAGACAATAATCCATCAGAATTATCAAGAAATATATTAGAAAAAGCAATTGTTTTAAGCGATGGAAGAGTGAGAGACGATATGACAGTTTTAGTATCAAAAATCTATGCAACCCATTAGAACAACGGGCTTATAGAGCCCGTTGTTCAATTCATAATTCAAAATGCACAATTTCGGATGATTTTCAGATTGGCTGAAAATCTTAGAATATATATTCTTCTCAATAATATATCTAAAAATTTAGAATTAATCTAAAATATATTCTCTTCATAATTCAGCAAGGCTGAGTTATTTCATTAACTGAAACCTGAAACCTGAAAATTGATAACTGCATTAGCTGTTTACATCTAATGCCATTGTGTTATTATAAAGATATCAAAAAGTACTGAGGAGTTTTAAGGTGGTTAACAAGGTAAAAGCTTATATAATAGACAACAATCTTATAAACAAGGGTGAAAAAGTTTTAGTGGCTTTATCAGGTGGTCCTGATTCTGTTTGTTTGCTGCACATACTATATAAATTAAAAAGTGATTTTAACATAGAATTAGGGGCAGCTCATGTAAATCATATGTTAAGAGGAAATGAAGCTATTGAAGATGAGGAATATTCAAGGAAGTTATGTGAAAGTTTAGGTGTTGAATTCTTTTCAACTAGAATAGATATACATAAAATATCAAAAGAAAAAGGTATATCAGAAGAAATGGCTGGAAGAGAAGAAAGATATAACTTTTTTAAAGAAATAAAGCTGGCTAAGGGGTATAATAAGGTTGCAGTAGCTCATAATTTAAATGACCAGGCAGAAACTGTAATTATGAACTTAATGAGGGGCTCTGGAATAGAAGGCCTTTGTGGTATTCGAGTAAAGAGACAAGGGGGAATAATTAGACCGGTTTTATGCCTTTCAAGAGATGAAATTGAAGAGTATTGCAGAATAAATGACCTTAAGCCTAGAATAGATAAAACAAATTTAGAAAATATTTATAGTAGAAATAAGATAAGACATGATATACTTCCGTATATGAAGGAAAATTTCAATGAAAATATAATCGAAACTATTAATAGAATGAGCAAACTTATTCAAATAGATAACGATTATTTAAATAAGGAAGTTGAACTTAACTATTCAAGGTACTGTGAAAAAAGGTCTGATAGCTTAACTATTTCAAAGGGTGCCTTTTCTTTAGATTTAGCTCTTTTAACAAGGCTTATAAAAAAGTCCTTGTTTAATTTTTCAGAAAAATATAAAAATATTGAAATGAAGCATATATATGAGGTTATAGAATTATCAAAAAATACTACAAATAAAAAAATATATTTGCCTAATAACATATTATGTGAAAATATATACGGTGACATTTATTTAAAAGATAAAAGAAAAGTGTTAAATAAAAAGGATAATAAAGAAGAAGGGGAAGTAATTCTTAACAAGAAAGACTTAGATAATAATTCAATTGAATATAATAACTATATAGTAGAGTTTAAAATTATTAACAATTTGAAAAATAATATAGAATTTTCTAATAATGTATTAATAAAATATTTCGATTATGATAATATAAAAGAAGAATTAAAAATTAGGCATAGAAGAAATGGAGATAAGATGATTCCTTTAGGAATGAAAGGTAATAAAAAAGTAAAGGATATCCTTATCAACTTAAAAATACCTGCTGAAAAAAGAAAAGAAATACCTATTGTAGTTTTTGATGAGGAAATTGCCTGGATAGTTGGGCATAGGGTCTCTGAAAGTTTTAAGGTGACAAAAAAGACTAATAAAATTTTAAAAATTACTTTTAGAAGAAAGGAAACCGTAAATGCTTAAAGATATAAAAGAAATTTTAATAACAGAAGAAGTAATAAAAGAAAAAATAAAGGAAATTGGAGGTAAAATAAGCAGAGATTATAAAGATAAAAACTTATTGGTAGTTGGTATTTTAAAAGGTTCAGTAGTTTTTGCTGCTGATCTAATAAAAAATATAAATATACCCTGTGAAATTGATTTTATGGCAGTATCTAGTTATGGAAATTCATCTGAAACCTCTGGTATTGTAAGAATATTAAAAGATTTAGATAATAACATAGATGATAAAGACATAATAATAGTAGAAGATATTATTGATAGTGGAGTTACATTAGATTATCTTCTAAGATACCTTGAAGCTAGAAATGCAAAAAGCGTAAAAATTGCCACGTTACTAAGTAAACCGGCAAGAAGGAAAACAGAAATTGATGTAGAATATTTAGGATTTGAAGTACCAGACGAATTTATAGTTGGGTATGGATTAGATTATGCAGAAAAATATAGAAATTTACCTTTTATAGGTGTACTAAAAGAAGAAGTATATAAGTAAAGTTTACAAAAAGTAACAAGAAGAAAGGGGGGCCTTGAATGAAAAAATATTCAAGCGCAACGGTATGGATATTTGTAATTGTGATGCTCTTTTTATCAGCAACTCTATTATGGAATGGCGGTAGTGCATCAAATAGAATAGTATATAGTGATTTTCAACAAAAATGGATAAATGATGAGATAGACAGTATTGTAGTTGAAAAGGAAAAAATGAGTGTTTCAGGTAAAACAAGAGACAATAAGCAATTTACAACATATGCACCGAGTGAATTAATTCAACAATTAATAATTGAAAATCCTAAAGATGATGTTAAGGTTGAATTTAACCAACCTTCCAATAGTAGCTTTTGGATTAGTCTTATTCCAACATTAATGTTAATGGTATTATTGTTTATTTTCTTTTATATGATGACCCAGCAGTCTCAAGGCGGGGGCAGTGGAAGAGGCGTTATGAACTTTGGCAAGAGTAGAGCTAAAATGATGTCGCCAGAAGATAAAAAAGTTACATTTGCTGATGTAGCTGGAGTAGATGAGGAAAAACAAGAATTAGAAGAAATAGTTGATTTCTTAAAGCAGCCTTCAAAATACACAGAGATGGGAGCTAGAATACCTAAGGGAGTTTTACTAGTGGGTCCGCCAGGAACAGGTAAAACATTATTAGCAAGAGCAATAGCTGGAGAAGCAGGAGTTCCTTTCTATAGCATTTCAGGATCAGATTTCGTTGAAATGTTTGTAGGTGTTGGGGCTTCAAGAGTTAGAGATTTATTTGACCAGGCTAAAAAGAATTCACCAGCTTTAATATTTATAGATGAAATAGATGCTGTAGGTAGACAAAGAGGTGCAGGCCTAGGTGGAGGTCATGATGAAAGGGAACAAACATTAAATCAACTGTTAGTTGAAATGGATGGTTTTGGAACAAATGAAGGAATCATTATGATAGCTGCAACAAATAGGCCAGATATATTAGACCCAGCTTTATTAAGACCTGGTAGATTTGATAGGCAAGTAGTTGTTGGTGCACCAGATGTTAAGGGAAGAGAAGAAATATTAAAAATTCACACTAGGAAGAAGCCGCTAGCTGAAGATGTAGAATTAAAGACTTTAGCTAAGATGATTCCAGGATTTAGCGGTGCTGATATAGAAAACTTAGCAAATGAAGCTGCCCTGTTATCAGTTAGAAAAAATAAAAAGATAATAGGAATGGAAGAATTTGAAGATGCTATAACAAGAGTTATAGCAGGTCCTGAAAAGAAGAGTAGAACTGTTAATGAGCATGATAGAAAATTAACTGCATATCACGAAGCAGGTCATGCAGTTGTTATGAAGTCATTAGAGCATTCTGATCCAGTTCATGAAATAAGCATAATTCCAAGAGGTATGGCAGGTGGATATACAATGCACCTACCAGAAGAAGATAGATCATATACATCAAAAGCAAGATTAAGAGATGAAATGGCAGGCCTTCTTGGAGGTAGAATAGCAGAAAAACTTATATTATCTGATATAAGTACAGGTGCTAAAAATGACATAGATAGAGCAAGTGCTATTGCAAGAGCAATGGTTATGGACTATGGTATGAGTGAAAAGTTAGGAACTATATCTTATGGTTCAGATAATAATGAAGTATTCTTAGGTAAAAACCTAGGAAAGAATAGAAACTTTAGTGAAGAAGTTGCATCATTAATTGATAAAGAAGTTAAAAACTTTATTGATGAGGCATACAACAGAGCTGAAACCATATTAAGAGAAAACATGAGTAAGTTACATGCGGTGGCTAAGGCCTTACTAGACAAAGAAAAAATTGATCGTGAAGAATTCGAAAGAATTTACGCTGAAAATTAATTTTGAAATTTAAATAGCTATTTTTTATAGATAATAATGTTTAGAGTTTATGCTTTATGGTTAATAATAACTAGATAATTTAAAAATATTTATATAACTTATTATTAAGTATATAATATATTAAAATGCTGTTATATAATATTTAATAAGTAATTCAGATTTTCAACTTAGTTGAAGATTATCTAAAATTTTCAATCGTTAATAATTAAGTGTTAATTTAAAAAAGGGGAGTGATATATATGAAGAGTGATATTCAAATAGCTCAGGAAGCTAAAATGGAACCTATAGTAAAAATAGCAGAAAAATTAGGCCTTACAGAAGATGATATTGAATTATATGGAAAGCATAAGTGTAAATTATCTTTAGACATATTAAAAAAGAATAAAGATAAGAAAGACGGGAAATTAGTACTTGTAACAGCAATTAATCCAACGCCGGCAGGAGAAGGAAAGTCAACAGTAACAGTTGGTCTTGGTCAAGGGCTATGGAAAATGGGCAAAAATGCAGTAATAGCCTTAAGAGAACCATCTTTAGGTCCTGTTTTTGGAATAAAGGGAGGAGCTGCAGGTGGTGGATATTCACAAGTAGTTCCAATGGAAGATATAAACTTGCATTTTACTGGAGATATGCATGCAATAACTTCAGCCAACAATTTATTAGCGGCAGCAATAGATAACCATCTTCATCAAGGAAATTTACTAAAAATAGATTCAAGAAGAATAATATTTAAAAGAGTTATGGATATGAATGATAGAGCTCTTAGGAATATTGTTGTAGGCCTTGGTGGTAAAATTAATGGTTTCCCAAGAGAAGATGGATTTATGATAACAGTGGCTTCAGAAATTATGGCAATACTATGCTTATCAAATAGTCTAGCAGACCTTAAAGAAAGAATGGGAAATATTCTAATAGCTTATGATTTAGAAGGAAATCCAGTATACGCAAGACAGTTAGGTGTAGAAGGAGCAATGGCCTTACTTATGAAAGATGCCATAAAGCCTAATCTAGTTCAAACTTTAGAAAATACACCAGCAATAATTCATGGAGGCCCTTTTGCTAATATTGCTCATGGCTGTAATTCAATTGTAGCTACTAAAATGGCTTTAAAGCTTGGAGATATAGTTGTAACAGAAGCAGGATTTGGTGCAGACTTAGGAGCTGAAAAGTTTTTAGATATAAAATGTAGATATGGAAACTTAAATCCAGACTGTGTTGTAATTGTTGCTACAATAAGAGCATTAAAGCATCATGGAGGTTCTGCCTTAAGTGAATTAACTACTCCTAATGTAGAAACTTTAAAGAAGGGAATTTGTAATTTAGAAAAACAAATTGAGAATATAAAGAAATATAATGTACCAGTAGTGGTTGCAATTAATAAGTTCTCTTCTGACAGCAATGAAGAGGTAGAGTTTATAAAAGACTTCTGTAATAATATTGGTGTTAAGGTAGCCTTAAGTGATGTTTGGAGTAAAGGTGGAGAAGGAGCCTTAGAACTTGGTGAAGCTGTTTGTGATGTATTAGAAAATGAAGAAAGCAATTTCAAACCTTTATATGAAGTTGAAGGTACAATAGAAGACAAGATATCAACAATTGCAAAGGAAATATACGGGGCAAAGGGAGTAGTTATAACACCTAACGCTAAGAAACAAATAAAAGAGTTAGAGAAATTTAACTTAGATAAACTTCCTATATGTATGGCAAAAACACAATATTCATTATCAGATAATCCTAACTTATTAGGAAGGCCAAGGGACTTTGAAATTACAGTTAGGGAAGTTAAAATATCAAATGGTGCAGGTTTTATAGTAGTGTTAAATGGTGATGTCATGACAATGCCGGGATTACCTAAGGTACCAGCAGCAAATAAGATGGATATAACAGAGGATGGAGAAATAACTGGATTATTTTAAGATATAGATTCTCATCACTTGACAAATGATATTTAATTGTTAAAATTTAAAGTGTTAAATTTACTATAAGTATATTTATAAGGCAGCTTTTTCGGCTGCTTTTAATTGTATTAAGGTGGTGTCTGTATGATTTTACTAATAGATGTAGGCAATACTAATGTTGTTTTAGGTTTATATAAAGAAAAACAACAAATTCATGGTTGGAGAATTTCTACAGATTTAAATAAAACTTCTGATGAATTTTCAATTCAAATTATGCAGCTTTTTAGCCAAAATGACTTAGATCCTAAGGAAGTTAAAGGAATAATAATTTCATCAGTTGTTCCAAATATAATGCATTCTCTAGAAAGCATGGTTAGAAAAAGTTTTAAAATTGACCCAATAATTGTAGGACCTGGAACAAAAACAGGAATAAATATAAAATATGATAATCCAAAGGAAGTTGGAGCAGATAGGATAGTCAATGCTGTAGCGGCGCATAATAAATACAAAAAAGACCTTATAATTATCGATTTTGGAACGGCAACAACCTTTTGTGCTTTAACTAAAAATGCTAGTTATCTTGGAGGATGTATAACACCAGGAATCAGGATATCAACAGATGCCTTATTTGAAAAAGCAGCAAAATTACCTAGAGTAGAATTAGAAGTTCCTAGAAATATAATATGCAAAAATACAGTAGCAAGTATGCAGGCAGGAATAATATACGGATACATAGGTCAAGTAGAGTATATTGTTAAAAAAATGAAAAAAGAAATGATGAATTTAGGTTGTAATGAACCTATGGTTATAGTTACTGGAGGTCTTGGAAAGCTAATAGCTAGGGAAACTAGGATTATAGATAAAGTCGAGCCTAACCTAACATTAGAAGGTCTGAGAATAATATACGAAAAAAATAAGGAGTAGTATAATATGAAGGTAGGAAGCATAGAGTTAATAGACAAAGTGTTTTTAGCACCTATGGCTGGAGTTACGGATATGGCCTTTAGAGTCCTATGTAAAGAAATGGGCTGTGGATTAGTCTATACTGAAATGGTAAGTGCTAAGGCTCTTTATTACGAAAATGACAAAACAAAAACTCTCCTTAGAATAGCTAATGAAGAAAAACCTGTTGCTGTTCAAATATTTGGAAATGATCCGAAAATTATGGCGGAGGTTGTTGAAAAGGAATTTAATAATAGAGAAGATGTAGTTTTAATAGATATAAATATGGGGTGCCCTGTAAATAAAATAACTAAGAATGGTGAAGGTTCAGCTCTTTTAAAAAATCCAGACTTAGCAGGAAAGATTGTAGAAAGCATAAAGAAAGTATCTACAAAGCCTGTAACCGTTAAAATAAGAAAGGGCTGGGATGAACAAGATGTAAATGCAGTAGAAGTTGCTAAAATTCTTGAAGCTGCTGGAGCAGATGCAATAACAGTTCACGGAAGAACAAGGCAGCAAATGTATGAGGGCAAATCAGATTGGAATATAATAGCTGAAGTAAAAAAAGCAGTTTCTATTCCCGTTATAGGAAATGGAGATGTATTTACACCAGAGGATGCTTTCCAATTAAAGAAAACAACCAATTGTGATGGAATAATGATTGCAAGAGGAAGCATGGGTAATCCCTGGATATTTAAGCAGATAGAACTTAAATTAAAGGGCGAAAAACCTTTAGAAATAACTTATGAAGATAGAATAAATATGTGTATTAGGCACTATGATTTGGCAATAAAATATAATGGTGAATCAAAAGCCTTAAGAGAAATGAGAAAACACATAGCTTGGTATATAAAAGGAATGCCAAATAGTAATGAAATAAAAAATAAAGTAAATACTATGGAAAATAAAGATGAAGTAATCAATCTCTTAAATAGATATAAAGAAGAAATAATATAAATCTTCTAATTACCCAATATTAGAGTATAAATATGCCTAATAAGGGGATATTTATAATTTGTCTAAACATTAAAAACAAGCTTAGTTGACATACATATAATTGCTGTTTTATAATGTTTAGAATAATTTAAACAAATAAAATAATAATATATAAAATTATAGTAGAATTTGAAGGGGAGAAAATCATGAGTGAAACAAAAAAAATTTTAATGACATATGAAGGTGTTAAAAAATTAGAACAGGAATTAGAATATTTAAAAACTGTAAAAAGAAAAGAAATTACAGAAAAAATAAAGATTGCATTAGGGTATGGAGATTTAAGTGAAAACTCTGAATATGATGAAGCAAAAAATGAGCAGGCTTTTACAGAGGGTAGAATAATACAATTAGAAAATATGCTAAAAAATGCTCAAGTAGTTGATGAATCAGAATTACCAAACGATATGGTATCATTAGGTAAGACTGTAAAGGTTAAAGACTATGAATTTGATGAAGAAGTAGAATATACAATAGTAGGTTCAGCAGAAGCAGATCCTATGAGTTATAAAATATCAAATGAATCACCAGTTGGCGCAGCTTTAATGGGTAAAAAAATTGGAGAAGAAGTTGAAGTTATTGTACCAGGTGGTATTAATAAATTTAAGATATTAGAAATAAACTAAAATATTAAAATAAGGAGGATAACATATGTCCACAGAAGAAATGAATATAGAGGAATTGGAATCTAACTATAGTGAACAAGAAGCCTTAAGAAGAGAAAAACTATTAGAATTACAAGCACAAGGTAAGGATCCTTTTGATGTTTACAAAGTAGAAAGAACACATATGTCTGAAGAAATAAAGGCAAACTTTGAAGAATTAGAAGAAAAGACTGTTACTGTTGCTGGTAGAATCATGTCTAAAAGAGGACAGGGAAAGGTAGTTTTCTCAGACATACAAGATAGAGATGGAAAAATCCAATTATTTATAAAAATAGATGTAGTTGGAGAAGAAAACTTAAAAGCTTATAAAAACTATGATTTAGGAGACTGGGTAGCTGCAACTGGGGAAGTATTTAAAACTAGAACTGGTGAAGTTTCAGTAAGAGTAAATCAATTCCAATTAATTTCTAAGTCTCTAAAACCACTACCAGAAAAGTGGCATGGACTAAAAGATCCTGATTTAAGATATAGACAAAGAGAAGTTGATATGATCTCTAATCCAGAAGTAAAAGAAACTTTCAAAAAGAGAGCAGTAATACTTAAGAGTATTAGAGAATTCTTGGATAATAGAGGTTTTATAGAAGTAGAAACACCAATGCTATCAACAATTGCAGGTGGAGCATCAGCAAGACCATTTATAACTCATCATAATACTTTAGATATAGATATGTACCTAAGAATAGCGCCAGAACTATATTTAAAGAGAGCCATAGTAGCAGGTCTTGAAAAAGTATATGATATGGGAAGAACTTTCAGAAATGAAGGAATGTCTGTAAGACACAACCCAGAATTTACAATGATAGAATTATATGAAGCTTTTGCGGACTATAATGATATGATGGATATATGCGAAAATTTAATTGCTTCAGTATGTGAAAAAGTAAATGGAACAACTAAAGTTGCTTATCAAGGAACAGAAATAGACTTTAAGCCACCATTTAGAAGAATTTCTATGGTAGATGCAGTTAAAGAATATGCAGGAATAGATTTTAACGAAATAAAAACTGATGAAGAAGCTCAAAAGATAGCTAAAGAAAAGAATTTAGAATTCAAAAAGGATTTAGAACATGTAACAAAAGGTGAAGTATTAAATATGCTATTTGAAGAATATGCTGAAGAACATCTAATACAACCTACTTTTGTATATGATTATCCAGTAGAAATTTCTCCTTTAACTAAGAAAAAGAGAGGAAATGAAGCCTTTACTGAGAGATTCGAAGGTTTTGTTTATGGAAGAGAAATATGTAATGCATATTCAGAATTAAATGATCCTATAGTTCAAAGAGAAAGATTTAAACAACAAAAAAAAGAAAGAGAATTAGGAGACGATGAAGCATACATGATAGATGAAGAGTTCATGAGTGCTTTAGAAACTGGTATGCCTCCAACAGGTGGATTAGGAATAGGTGTAGATAGACTTATAATGTTCTTAACTGATTCAGCATCAATAAGAGATGTTATAATGTTCCC
>JAAYOT010000082.1 GCA_012520205.1 Clostridiales bacterium | reverse complement strand
AGCTACCTCAACTGAAATCTGAAACCTGAAAACTGAAAACTCAACTCACTCCTCCACACTCCAAACTCCACACTCAGTCCTCCACACTCCACACTAAATATCCCCTCCACACTCAGTCCTCCACACTAAAATAAGCTCCACACTAAATTATCCTGAAACTTGAAAACTGATTCTACTTTCCTGCAACAGATAATTCTTTAACTATTACTGCCGGGCTTCCTACGCTACTCATTGGGAACTTTAGGTCATTTCCCACTTCTTCAATATTTTTTAATAGATCAAAGAAGTTTCCTGCTACTGTTATTTGTTCTACTGGGAAATCCTTTTTGCCACCTTTTATATAGAAGCCTTTAGCAGCTAAAGAAAAATCTCCTGTTATTGAGTTGGCTCCTGAATGAAGACCTGCAAATTCAGTTATTATAACTCCCTCTCCTACTTCTTCTAATAACTCTTTAAAAGTTTTGCTTCCTTCTTTTAAATAGAAGTTAGTTGGGGATACTCCTACTGAAGATGCATAGGAAGATTTAAATCCATTTCCTGTTGTTTTTGTTTTGCCCTTATTAGCTGTTTTTAAGTTGTGTAATAAAGTTATTAGTTTACCCTCTTTTATTATTTCCTTCTTCTTAGTTGCAACTCCCTCATCGTCAAAAGGTACTGATGCCAAGCCATTTTCAAGATGTGGATCATCTAAAATAGTAACTTTATTGCTTGCTATTATTTCTCCTTCTTTATCTTTTAATAAGCTTAACCCCTTTTGAGCTGCATCTCCGCTAAACACTCCACAGAAAGTTGATAAAAGAGAAACCATAGCTTCATTATTTATAACAATTTTATATTTACCTGAAGGTATTGATTTTCCTCCAATTTTTGATATAGCTTCTTTTACGCCGTCTTCTGCCAGCTTTTTAGGATTGACCTCATCAACTGACTTTGCCACTGTATAGCCCATTCCATCTAGCATATTTTCTCCAACCTTTATTATTGGTACAACATAAGCACTTAATAGATTAGCCTTATTTTCAAGGTTAAGTCCCTTGGAATTTACTATTCCATACTTAGAATTGGAGTAGCCTATACCACAGCCTTGAAAACTAACAACTCTTTCATCAAGTTCTTTAGCTTCCTTTTCCATGGTTAAGGCTAAATCTATTAACTTATTTGGATCAATATCTTCTAAGGCCTTATGATAAGTATTAACTTCAGCATATTCCTTATCTCCTTCATAGATAAACTGAAGATCATTATTTTCAATAGCTAAGGCACTTTCCATGGAGTTTTTAACCAACATATCTATTGCATCTTCATCTAGGATTTCTGTATAGGAATATCCTATTTTTCCATTAACCTTTCCTCTAAAGGATAAGCCATAGGAGGTTGTTAAATTGTACTTTTCTACTTCTTCTTTATAAATATTAATGCTTAAGCTTTCCTTATCAACATAATAAACTTCATATTCTTCAAAGCCAGCTTCCTTTGCCTTTTCAAATAATTTATCTATAAAAACTTTTGTTTCCATTTAAATCCCTCCTATCTTCCACCTACTGTAATTTCTTTTACCCTTATCATAGGCTGGCCTACATTTGTTGGAATACTTCCAGATACAGAGCCGCACATTCCTTGTCCTTGTGCTAAATTGGTACCTACCATATCTATATTCATTAATACTTCGCTTCCTTTTCCAATTAAGCTGGCTCCCCTAACTGGTTCTTGGATAACTCCATTTTTAACAATATATCCTTCAGAAACTGCAAAGTTAAATTCTCCTGTTACTGGATTTACTGATCCTCCACCCATTTTCTTTGCATATAATCCATTGTCTATTGATTTAATAATATCTTCTTCTTTATCATTTCCTGCAGCAATATAAGTGTTAGTCATTCTTGAAGTAGGTGCAAACTTATAGCTTTGTCTTCTTGAACTTCCTGTAGCTTCCATTCCCATTCTTCTTCCGTTTAACTTATCAATTAAATATCCTTGTAATATTCCATCCTTTATTAAGACATTTTTTCTTGTTTTATTTCCTTCATCATCTATGTTTAATGACCCCCAAGCATTTGGTATAGTTCCATCATCAATAGCTGTTACTTTAGTAGATGCTATCTGCTTTCCTAGCATATTTGTAAACACAGAATTTCCCTTTGCTACAGAAGTTGCTTCTAAGGAGTGTCCACAAGCCTCGTGGAATATTACTCCTCCAAATCCATTATCAATTGCTACTGTCATCTTTCCTGCTGGGCAAGGCTTTGCATGAAGCATTGTATGGGCAACCCTTGAAGCTTCTCTTCCATAATATTCAGGATCAATAGTTTCAAATAATTCAAAACCCTTATGAGCTCCTGGCCCCTCAAAACCTGTTTGATTTTCACCATTAGCTGAAGCTACTGAACTTATAGCTAATCTTGTTCTAACTCTTTTGTCTTCTGCTAAAAGTCCCTCTGTATTTGCAATTAAAACATTTTGCTCTTTATCTAAGTAGCTTACAGATACTTGTTTTATATCATTACTATATTCCTTAGCTGCCTTATATCCCTTTTTCATTACTTCTATTTTTTTGTTAGTTGAAATAGATGAAGGAACATATATAACGGGATGATTATTATAAGAAATTTTGTCATTTAAAACAATGCTTATATCTTCTTTTAAATCTCCAAGGGCTAAGGCTGCTTTTTCTGCAGTATCTAATAAGGATTGTAAACTAGTATTATTAGTGTATGCATATACACTCTTAAATCCCTTAAATATTCTAATTCCAATACCGTGGATCCTTCCTGATATTGTATTTTCTACAACTCCATTTAATAAGCTTATTGAAGTATTTAAAGTATCTTCTTCAAATATTTCTGCAAAATCTCCACCTGTTATTAAACATCTAGCTAAAACACTAGATAATATATCCTTTGATAGCATAAATTTTCCTCCCTACCTTAAGTTTTTTAAAGCATTTTCCCAACGCTTTACATAATCTCCATTTGCCCATTCAGCCATTATTATTTCTTCATTTTCTTCTATATCTATTGTTAAAAGAGGTGTTGGATTTACATCCCTATCCTTAATTTCATAAATTAAAAGGGAATCCTCTAATTGAACTATTGCAATTCTTCCGTTGGGGGAAGTAAATGCATCTTTAATGAAAGGATTTTGCGCCTTAAGCTCCTTCCAAGATATTAATAAAGTATCATAATTCAATATTCTATTTAATGGGCTTATATTAATTCGATAATCAAAAATATCTGAATCTAGTAAATTTATATTCCCAACCAATATCCACTTTCCCTTAACCCTGTCTAACTTAAAATTGCTATAATCAATTTTATAATCCTCTTCTATTTTATCTTTTGAAGCTTCCATCAAAGCTGACTCTAAATCAATTTCATATTGATTTACTTCTAAGTCTGAGTATATATCTCCAATCTTTAATCCCTCATTAGAGTTAATATTATCTATAGGGATTGTTTGGTATCTATGGAATTTGTTTTGGAAATCATCACCTTCATAAACTTCCATTGATATATAATCATTAGAGATAAAAGTTATATTTTTATATATACTGATTTCTGGACTATATGCCTCTTCTATTCCATAAGAACCACTATCTATTTTCCTTGCATTAAAATATTCATAATGTAGTCCATTTTCATATAAGGTATTACTCTTTATTTCCCAAATTCCATTCATTCTTGGAAATACTATATTGTCCTTTTCTAAAACCGGCTGAATATTTCCATTATACATAGATATCCACAAGGTTCTATAACTTTCATTTCCGTACTTACCATCATTCTTTAATTCCCTATTCTTCTTTATAGCAAGCATTACCCCAACAGGGCTGTTATAGTCTTCTAAAATTAATTCAGGTTCAATAATTTCTTCCTTACTTGCTTCTTCAGTATCTCCAGCATTAGCTTTAGTTTCAAGAGCTTCAATTTCTATTTTATTTAAATTAAATAATACACCTTGGTAATATAAATATCCCTTTTCATCATTATCAATAATAAATTCACCTATTATATTATTTTGAAATATTATAGATATTACTTCAATTTTTTCTTTATCTTTGATTATATCACTAAGTTTTAATTTAAATTCGTAGGAAAGATTATATGATGGTTTTACTACTTTGAGTTTAAAAGCAGTTTCTTTGTAATTTTTATTTACTATATTAATGCCATTATTGGAAATATTGATAGTTTTATTTTTTAGTTCTAGTATTTTAGATATATTTTCTATATTCTCATCAATAATTTTAACATCAGTTATTTCCCAATTACCTTTTATAATTAGATTATCATTTGAAGGGGCATTTATGGATTGAATTTCCTTTGAATCTACTTTACTACATCCAAAGTTTAATGTAAATAACCCTATAAGAAGGAATGCTATAATCTTTTTCATTTTATATCCTCCTTAGTCTTATTCAGTATTACAAAAACTTCCGTTCCCATTCCTTCCTGGCTAATTATTTTTAACTCTCCCTTATGAAGCTTAATAATTTCATCACAAATTGATAATCCTATACCATTTTTAGATTTTGAATTCCTTCCTTTAAAAAACTTTTCTTTCACTCTAGGAAGATCTTCTTTTTTTATTCCACATCCATTATCCTTTATTAAGAAGATAATACTTTCCCCTTCTTCATATACATCTACTCTAACTTCCCCATTTTCTTCAGTAAAGTTAAAAGCATTATCTAATAAATTAATAAAGACCTGCTTTATTCTATTAATATCAACATCTATAGTTTTTTCTGTTTTATTATTAACTATAAAGTTTATTTTTTCACTTAAAGCCCTTCTCTCCATTATAGCTTTTACTTCATTAAGTAGTTTCGAAATAGATGTAGATTCTATATTTAATTTCATATTTTCGTTTAATAGATTTGAAAAGTTAAGGAGTTCTTCAACCATTCCTGTTAACCTATCTGCTTCTTTTTCTATGATATTTAATCCAAGCTCTAATGTTTCTTTATCAGTTTCATCATCCCTTAATGTTATACTCCATCCTTTTATAGCTGTTAAGGGAGTTCTCAGTTCATGGGATACAGATGAAATAAACTCATTTTTAAGCTGTTCCCTGCTCTCTACTTCTCCTGCCATAAAATTAAGGGTATTAGATAACTGTCCTATTTCATTTTTGCTTTTTATAGTGCTTCTTATTTTAAGATTACCACTCCCCATTTCTTTTGCTACTTCTGTTAGGTACTTTATAGGTTTTATAATTTTATCTGCCAACAATATACTAAGAAATATTCCTATTACAAAAGCAATTATAGATACTAATGAAAATCTTAAAATAACATTAGTAATGATTCTATTTACATCATCAAGGGAGGTTATTAATCTAATTATTCCAATTATCTCCCCTCTTATAATAATTGGAGAGGAAACAGCCATAACCTTACTTTTTGTGTAATTAACATTACCAATCCATCTTGAAGTTTCACCTTTAGCAGCTCTCATTACATCTTCTTCTTTTATGAAGGCTTCATCTTTTACGCCAATTGAATCCATTAAAAGCTCTTTATTTTTATCAAATATCTCTACCTGAACATTATTATCCTTCCAAAATATATCTATATCATCATTGATTATTTCATTTAAATTGTTTTTATGAAAATATTTCTCATATAAGCTTAAAGAAACATTAATCCTACTTCTTAATAAATCTTCAGTATTGTCATAATAATATTTTCTTAAAAATATCATCAGTAAAATATTTAGTATTACTATTATTAAAGAAATTGTTACTAAAATTATTCTAACTACCTGCCCTTTAATGCTTTTCTTACTTATTGCTTCCATCTATATCCCATTCCCCATATTGTTTCTATATATTTTGGTTCTGAAGGATTATCTTCAATCTTTGCTCTTATTCTTCTTATATTTACATCAATAATTTTACTATCTCCAAAATAATCCTTTCCCCAGGCTGAATCTAATAATTCATCTCTACTAAAAGCCCTATTAGGGTTTTCCATAAAAGTTTTTACTATTAAATATTCCTTTGGTGTTAAACAGATTTCTTTACCATCCTTAAAAAACTTCTTAGAATAGATGTCTAGTTTATATTTATCGATTTTTATAATAGTATCATTTTTCTCCTTTAATCTTCTTAGTATTGCCTTTACTCTAAGAACAACTTCTAGAGGGTTAAAAGGCTTAACTATATAATCATCTGCACCATATTCTAATCCCATTATCTTATCAAGATCCTGCCCCTTAGCTGTAAGCATGATTATTCCAACATTCTTATTTTCTTCTCTAAGAAGTTGACACACCTTAAATCCATCAATTCCTGGAAGCATTACATCTAGCACCACTATATCAGGCTTTTCTTTTCTTGCAAGGTTTAGCCCCTCTTCTCCACTAGCTGCCTCTATAACATTAAAATTATTTCTTTTTAAATTTATCTTTAGAAATCCTCTAATATTCTCTTCATCTTCAACTAACAATATCTTGCTCATATTCTCTCCTTAAAAATTTTCATATAATTTATTATTATAGCAAAATAAATTAAGATATAAAAAAGCCTTATTTAGCTAATTATATCTTAATTTCTCTTAATATTCCCTATTTCAAAGTTCTAAATTCAAACCCCTTTGATACTAGAAAGTTTATATATTCTTGAAGCCCTTCAGCAGTATCTTTTTTCTCATCAGTATCATGCATAAGAACAAAAATAGTATCCTTATCTCCAACTGTATTAATTAAATTATTCATAAGCTGCTCTTTTCCATAACTCTTACCATCCGCATCTCCGTTTAAGGCATTCCAATCCATTTGATATAAGCCTAACTCCTTTAATTTTTTATCTAATTCTTTTCTACCCTTCCAGCTAGAATATCCTCCAGGTAATCTTATTATTCTAGTGTAAAAACTTTCTCCTAAAATATCCTTTAATAAATTAATATTTTTATTCATATCATTTATAACAGCTTGTACATCTATTGTCCCATTAGGATATAAAATATTATAATTATGTGAATAGCCATGGTTAGCTATTGTGTGCCCCTCATTATACATTCTTTTTAATAGCTGCTCAGCTTTTTCATTTTTCTGTATTGAACTTCCTAAAACAAAAAATGTTGCCTTAATATTATTAGCAGCTAAAATATCTAATATCTTGCTTGTAGATTCCTTAGAGGGCCCATCATCAAAAGTTAAATAAGCTATCTTTTTACTATCTTCACGGTAAAAATTCCATTGATAAAGAGTTTCGGGCAATACTTTTGAAGCATCATCTATATAATTATTAAGATTCCTATCCTTTTCCCCTTTTATTTCTTCTTTTGCTTTTTCTTCATTATCTTTTGCTTTATTGTTATTTAAATCTTTGTGCTGCTTGTCCTTATTTGATAGAGAAGATTTAATATTGGTAATCTTATCTTCTATATCATTAAAACCACCTATTTTTATAATTAAACCTATATCTACTATTAAAAATATAATTAAAATAATTAAAATAATTTTGAATGTCCCCTTCTTCATAGCCATCATACTTTCTTTCTAACATATTCTTCATATTTTTATTATATAATTTTATTTCCTACAAAACATTACAAAGTATTTACAAATCAATATAAACTTAATGTAAAAACTGATTTTAAACAAAATAAAAAGAGTCTTATAACAATAGATAAATTAATCTATTCTTATAAAACTCTTATAAAAAAATGGCTCCGCGGAGAGGGCTCGAACCTCCAACCTATCGGTTAACAGCCGAGTGCTCCACCATTGAGCTACCGCGGAATATTATTTTACAAAGAAACTTGTTCTCTGAAAATTGCACACGAATATTGCCTTTTAATTTGGTCAAGCCCTCGACCTATTAGTATTAGTCAGCTAAATATGTTACCACACTTACACCTCTAACCTATCAACCTTGTGTTCTTCAAGGGGTCTTACTAGCTTATGCTATGGGAAATCTCATCT
>JAAYOT010000009.1 GCA_012520205.1 Clostridiales bacterium | reverse complement strand
TTACTTGAAGCAGGTAAGTTATCTATTAATGTTTTTAGGGCATAGTTTTTGAATAAGATAAGAAAACTATGGTTAAAATAAAAAATGCATGATTAAGAGGTGAGTTTATGTCTGAAAAGATTAAAGGAGATTTAATAATCATTGGAGGGGCAGAAGATAAAAACGGAGATAAGGAAATATTAAAAAAAGTATGTAACTCCATAGATAAAAAAAAGGATATGATCTTAATTGCAACCATAGCAACAGAATATCCACAGGAGGCTTTAGCAAAATATTCTAAGGTTTTTAAGGAACTAGGAGTTAATAATATAAAAGGCCTAAATATTGAAGAACGTAATGATTCCTTTAATAATTACAATATAAATCTTATTAAAGAAGCTTCATTAATATTTTTTACTGGAGGGGATCAGCTTAGGATTACTAGCTTAGTAGGAGGAACTCCAGCTAATGAAGCCTTAAAAGATGCCATTGAGAATGGATGCATAATAGTTGGAACCTCAGCAGGAGCATCTGTTATGAGTGAAACCATGATAGTAATGGGACCAGATGAAGAATCACCAAGAAAATGTACACTTAAAATGTCTCCAGGCCTTGGTTTTGCTGAAGGTATAATAATAGATCAACATTTTGCTCAAAGGGGAAGAATAGGCAGATTGTTAACAGGAGTAGCCCAAAATCCTGAAGTTCTAGGAATAGGTATAGACGAAGATACGGCTATAGTTGTTAAAGACACAGGAGAAGCAGAGGTTATAGGAAGTGGAGCTGTGTACTTTTTAGATGCTAGAGATATTACATATAACAATGTTTCAGAGCAAAATTCTGATGAAATACTAAGTATGTTTAATGTTAAATTACATGTTTTAAAAGAAGGAAATAGATTTAATCTATTAACTAAGTTACCTTTTGAGGAGGAAAATTAAAAAAATGAAAATAACAGAGACTAAGGTCTTTAAAGGTAAAAATATTTATTCACTAAAGAAATGCATCAGATTAGATGTAGATTTAGAAGGGTATAGTGAAACACCAAGTTCAGCTATAGAAGATTTTAGTAATAATCTTGTAAATATGATCCCAGAATTAAAAACTCATAGATGCGGAATAGATGAAGAGGGAGGCTTTGTAAAAAGACTATATGAAGGAACCTACTTAGCCCATATTTGCGAACATATTATAATTGCATTGCAAAACAAACTTGGTATAGATGTCAGTTATGGAAAGGCAAGAGAAATAGAGGGGGATAGATATTATATAGTATTCCAGTATGTTTATGAAACCTTTGCATTAGAAGCTGCAAATTTAGCTATAGATATAATCAATGCATTAATAAATAAAGTTCCAATAAATTATGATGAAAGAATAAAAGTATTAGATAAAATTTTAAAAGATGAAATGATGGGGCCAAGTACAAAATCAGTATGCAGCTATGCAGAAAAAGTTGGATTACCAGTAATAAAACTTGGCAAGGGAGATTTTTATCAAATAGGTTATGGAAAGCAGGGAAGAATAATTGAAGCTTCAATAGGAAGTAATACTACATGTGTTGGTGTAGATATATCCTGTGATAAGCTTTTAACCAAGGAACTCCTTAGTATTCAAAACATACCAGTTGCAAGGGGAAGTAAGGTTAATAACGTAATAGATTTATTGCAAGAAGCCGAAAACATAGGTTATCCAGTTGTTTTAAAGCCTCAATATGGTAATAAAGGTAAAGGTGTAATTTTAAATATAAAAAATGAAAAGGAATTATTAAATGCATATAGCAATTTAATAAAAAAATATAAAGATATAATGATTGAAAAATATCATAAAGGCAGAGACTATAGAGTTTGCATGGTAAATTATGAAGTTGTTGCGGTATCTTTAAGAATACCACCATTTGTTGTTGGCAATGGAAAAGATACTATTAAACAACTAATAGATGAATTAAATAGCAATCCTGAAAGAGGAAATGACCATGAAAATAATTTAACCAAAATAAAGATAGATAATGAAGTTATTAATTATATAAAAGAACAAGGTGCATCCTTAAATAAAGTTTTGGAAAAAAACAAAAAAATAATCTTAAGAAAAAATGCAAATATTTCAACTGGAGGAGAAGCTATAGACTGTACAGATATTATATGTGAAGAAAATATAAAATTATGCATTAGAGCGGCTAAAGCATTAAAATTAGATATTTGCGGAATAGATATATGTACAGATGATATTTCAAAACCAATCATAGATAATGAAGATATAAATGGAATAATAATGGAGATAAATGCTGCTCCAGGACTTAGAATGCATTTAAATCCAAGCAAAGGTAAACCGAGAGATATAGGAAAACATATAGTAAATATGTTATATAACAATAAGCCTGCTAATATACCAGTTGTTTCTATAACAGGAACTAATGGAAAAACAACTACTACAAGATTAATAAGCCACACACTTCAAAAAATGGGCTATTGTACAGGAATGACTAGTACAAATGGCATCTTTATAAATAATGAACCAATTGATATAGGAGATGATACAGGCTTTGAAAGTGCTAGGGCAGTTCTATTAAATCCAGATGTTGATGTAGCGGTTTTAGAAACTGCTAGGGGAGGAATTATTAGAAATGGTTTAGCCTATGATGCTGCCGATGTTGCAGTAATAACTAATATAAGGGAAGATCATTTAGGTGTTGATAACATAAACACAATGGAAGAGTTAGCTTTTGTAAAGTCTTTAGTTGGTGAAGCTGTAAAAGAAGGTGGATATGTTGTTATAAATGCTGAAGATTATTGGAGCAGCAACATCTTAAATAGAATAAAAGCCAAGAAAATATTTTTTAGCACAGATTCCAATAATGAATTATTATTAAAGAATAAATCAGACTCCATTTGCGTTTATTTAGAGAAGGATGAAATAATAGTAACAAATAAAAATAAAAGATATAAAATTTGCCATATAAATGATGTTCCAATTACATTAGAGGGGAAATTAAAATTTAATATAGAGAATATTTTAGCAGCTTGTAGTGCTTTAATTGGATTAAATATAGATTATTCTATGATAAGAAATGGAATAACAACTTATGAATTAAACTCAAAAGAAAATTTAGGAAGATTCAATAGGTATGATGTAAATGGTATAAATATAATATTAGATTACGGACATAACATAGATGGATATAAGGCTGTATTATCCTCAATTAAAAATATAAATACTGCTAAGTTATATGGAGTAATAGGAATACCAGGAGATAGAAAAGACGATGTTGCTATAAAAATAGGGGAAGTATCAAGTGAGTTCTTAGATTATATTATAATAAAAGAAGATAGAAATTTAAGAGGAAGAAAAAGAGGCGAATTAGCAGGACTTATAGAAAAGGGAGTTAAATTAGGGGATAAAAATAAAAAATATGAAATTATCCTAAGAGAAGATGAGGCCTTTACTAAGGCCATAAGTCTTGCTGCTAAGGGTGATTATATAGTAGTATTTTTTGAGGAAATGGAACCACTAATAAAAATAATCCAAGGATACAAAAATGAAAATATAAAATTAAAAGCTTAAATATTCCTAGTTTACTATAAGAACAAAAAAATATATAATTAAAATAAACTTCAGAACTTCTATTCTGAAGTTTATTTTAAAATGATGTTTATAGTTGAAAGGAAAAATAATATGAGAACAAAAGCCTATGCAAAGATTAATTTATCTTTAGATATAATAGGAAAAAGAGAAGATGGATATCATTTATTAGAAATGGTAATGCAAACTATAGATTTATATGATGAAATAACTATAGAAAAACAGGATGAAGGTATTACTATAGGATGTAATAAGGTTTATGTGCCACGTGATGAAAGAAATTTAGCCTATAAAGCAGCAAAATTATTTATAGAAAAATATAATATATCACAAGGAGTTAATATAAATATAAAGAAAAATATCCCGGTTTCTGCAGGTTTAGCAGGGGGCAGTACTGATGCTGCTGCTGTTTTGAAAATAATGAATAGACTATTTAACATAAATGCAGAGGATGAGGAATTAATGAAACTTGGAGAAGAGTTAGGTGCAGATGTACCCTATTGCATAAAGGGGGGGACTGCCTTATGCGAGGGTATAGGAGAAAAAGTAACAGAGCTGAAAAGATTTAAAGATAAAATAATAGTGATTGTAAAACCTCCCTTTGGAATTTCTACAAAAAGTGTATATCAAGAATTTAATTTAGAAAGAGTTAGAAATCACCCTAGAACTGAAGAACTAATTAAAGCTATTGAGGAAGATGATTTAAAACTTGTGGTTAAAAACATGAGAAATTTACTTGAAAATGTTACTTTAAGAAAACATAAAATATTAATAAATATAAAAGAAGAAATGAGACGTCTAGGTGCTATTGGAAGTATGATGAGTGGAAGCGGCCCTACAATATTTGCATTTTTTGAAGATATGCAAAAAGCTCAAAGATGCTTTGAAAAGATGAAAGAAAGGTATGAAGAAGTTCATATAACAAGAACAATTTAATAAATAATGAATAAACCTCCCAAAATATGTAAATAATTAGAATGAAGTGGAGGTTTTCTTATGAAAAAAGTTTTTCTTATTTTAATAATTATAATTAATACATTAGTCCTTTTTGCTTGTACAAAGGGCTATAAATATGAGGATTCAGAGAATAAAGAACTAGTTTATAAAGATCTTGCTGATAAAATAATTAGATTTCATGTAATAGCAAATAGTGATACAGAAGAAGATCAAAAACTTAAATTAGAAGTAAGAGATGCAGTTGTTGGTTATGTATATGATAGGTTAAAGGATAGTAAAAGTCTTGAAGAATCAAGAAGTATCATTATTGAAAATAAAGAATTAATAGAAAATATAGCTGAAGAAGTTATTAAAGAAAAAGGGTACGATTATACAGTAACCAGTTCCCTTTCAATGGAAAACTTTCCTGATAAGGTTTATGGAGACGTCATATTCCCACAGGGGGAATACGAAGCTTATAGAATATTAATAGGAGAAGCAAAAGGACAAAATTGGTGGTGTGTTATGTTTCCCCCTTTATGTTTTTTAGATGAGACTAAAGAAACTATAGATACAGATAATGTTAAAGAAACTATAGAAGAATACGAAGATGAAAAAAATTTGGAAGATGAAGATAACTCTGGGGAAGAACTTAAGGAAGAAAAAACAGAAGAAGAAATTAAGGAAGAGGAAATCATAGATAATGAAAGAATAGATGATGAAAAAAAATCTGAAGGTAGGGAAAATAAAATAGAATTTAAATTTAAGATTTTCGATATTATAAAAAATATTTTCAATGATGATAAGGAGAAATAATCTACAAAATACAATAACTAACATTGATTAATAAAAAGAATATAATTAAAATATATATATAATTTGATAAATAATTTGAATTTTATTATAATATAATAACTAAAAGTAGGATGTTTATTTGTATATAAGAAACTGATATAGATAAAAATTATACAAAAATATAATGGAGGATTAATATGGGGAAAAATGCATTTATATCATTAAAAAGTTTTAATGAATTAGATACTGATGAAGTAATAGAAGTTATAACACCTGGTGAATTTGAAAAAATAGAAAATGGGTTTAAAGCTATATATGATGAGACTGAATTATCTGGTATGGAAGGTACAAAAACTACTCTAAAAATACTAGAAAATGAATTAGTTCTTGAAAGAGAAGGTAGTACAAGTGCTAAAATGAATTTTAAAGAAGGTGAAACTTCTATATCAATGTACAATACACCTTATGGAGTTTTAGATTTACAAATTCATACTGATGAACTAAAGCTTGATATTAATGAAAATGGTGGAGACATTTTTGCAAAATATTCAATGGCACTTGGTGGACAACCACCTATTAAAACAAACTTAACTGTAAGTGTAAAAATAAACTAGTTTTATGTACAATGTAGAATGAAGAATATACATTCTATATTGTACATTTTTTATTATTTATTAATCAAAGTTGATTACTTTTAAGAAATAAGTCAATAATCATAAGTAAGAGGTGATTGCATGAGTATAGAATATAAATTAAATAAAATTACTATTGTTACAAATGTATTATGTGCTTATTTAAATATAGATTCTAAAGACTTAAGGGAAACTTTAAAAAAGAAAGAAAATAAATATTTATATTTGTTGCTTCTTAAGAAATATAAATGTTTAGATAAGGAAAAAATTAAAAAAATAATAGATCTTGGCAGTGATAGGAGTATAAAATATAACATTAATAAAGCAGAAGAAAAGCTTTTAATAAATAAAGAATTTAGAGATGCATATTTTACAATTGAGGCTAGATTAGAAAGAATATATAAAAGAGTGTAAAGTTAGTAAAAATACCTTTGCATTCTTTATTTTTTTATTATATTATAAAAATATGGAAGATATAGATTAGGTAAGATAAGTTGTATTAATAAGAATAAAAATATATAGATTCTAATAAAATTATAGTAAAAGAAATACATATAGTATAAAAATAATAAATTTTGAAATCGATTTCTCTCAAGAGGGCTTCTAGCAAAGGGATTTCTATTATGATTTTTTATAAAATTAAGTAAAATTACTATACTTTTATAGAAAGCGGTTACAATTATTCTTCCATTTACTTATCAAATGATTAATATAGAGCTTATAAAAATATGTAATTTAGCTTTTAATACTAGAATTCTATGCATTATTAGTTATATAATATATAGAGAGTAAAATATGGAATTTTTGACTATTTGTACAAGGAGTATAGAAATGGCAGTAACTATAGATGATATCGCGAAAAGAGTAGGAGTGTCTCCAACTACAGTTTCAAGAGTTATAAATAATTCTACTTACGTTAAAGCTGAAACTAGAGAGAAGGTCTTAGAGGTAATAAAGGAGATGAACTATGTACCAAGTGCAATTGCAAGAAATCTTTCTAAAAGAGAAAATAATACAATTGGTATAATAGTCCCAGATATAACCAATTCATATTTTGGAGAAGTAATAAAAGGGATAAGCAAAATAGCCAGTGAAAAAGGTTTAAATATAATATTATTTAATACAAATAATGATGTAAATAGTGAGTTAAAAGCTTTAAGTGAAATAAAAAAACATAGATTAAAAGGGGTGATAATGACCCCAAGCTTTAGTAATAACAATATTGAAAAGGACTTTATTGAAACAATAGAAAGTTTGGACATGCCTATTGTATTAGTATCAGCAGATTTAAATTACATTAACTTAAATGGAGTGTTTGTAGATGATTTTAAGGGAGGTTATGAGGCAGCTTCTCTTCTTATAAAAGAAGGTCATAGAAAAATAGGTATAATAAAAGGAATCACTGAATCAAGCACATCTGAAAACAGATTAATGGGATACAAAAAAGCATTATTAGAAAATAATATTGAAATTAATGAAGAGTACATAAAGAATGGTGAATTTTCTCTGGAAAAGGCCTATGAGATAACAATGGAGTTTTTAGATATGGAAGATCCACCAACAGCTTTAATAGTTTGTAGTAATAAAATGACTTTGGGAGTTATAAAAGGATTATTTGAGAGGAATAAGAGTATTCCAAGAGATATAGCATTAATAGGTTTTAATAAAATAGATTTAATAGATATAGTAGGTATTAAATTAACTTATATTGAAGATTCACCTATTGAGTTAGGAAAAGAAGCAATTAAATTATTATTAGAGAAATTTGAGTCTAAGGAAAGCGAAATAAAAAGAATAAGCATTCCACCTAAATTAGTCTTAAATGGATCAGAAAAGAAGTATTAAAAATTTATTAATAACGCTGCACTTCTTTGTAAAACAAAGATTGCTATATATCTATATATTATTTTATGGAGGGATTATTATGAAAAAAAAGTTAATAGCATTAACACTGGCAGCTCTTATGGCAACAGGACTTGTAGGCTGTGGAGGTGGAAACACTAATACAACAGGAAATGGAGAAGAGAAAAAGGCTGATTTAAAAGTAGGGATGGTTACTGATGCAGGAACTATTGATGACAAATCTTTCAACCAAGGTACTTGGGAAGGTATTTTAAAGGCTGAAGAAGAATTAGGAATTGAAAGAAACTACCTAAAGCCAGCAGG
>JAAYOT010000081.1 GCA_012520205.1 Clostridiales bacterium | reverse complement strand
TATTTATCTTTTTTAAATTACTTTGATTTCTATTTAAATCTCTTAAAAAGCTTTTGCTTAGCATAGAGTTTGTTACTCTCACTTAATTACCCCCTATCTCTTTAATCCATTTATTACAACTTCTAAAAGTTCATCAATTGTTGCTATTATCTTTGCATTTGCATTATAAGCATGTTGAAATTGAACTAAATTCGCCATTTCTTCATCTAAAGATACTCCTGATACTGAAGCTCTACTTTCTTCAATGCTGTATAATAAGTTTTCTTGATTTGCTACCATTCTAGCCGCTTCTTGAGTCTGAACACCTAACCTATCTACCGTATCTTTAAAGTAGGAATCTAAACTCATTCCAGCCTTAGAATTTATTAAGCCAAGTCCATGTTCTTTTAAAGAACTTCCTCCCTTATTGGTATCAAATAAATCTAATCTTGTTATTACCGTTTCATTCATATCTTGAATCCTAAGCTTCCCATCTCTAAGTTGTGCAATTGCTAGAGCTCTTGTTCCATCCCCTTCTCCTGATTCATCTGACTTTCCTACTTTAATTTTCATAACATCATTTAATATTTCTTCATTAATAGTAATATTTTTAGCAGAAATTCCTGATTCAGCTTTTAATGTATTTTCAATATTTTTAAGGTTTCCAGCTGAATTATATTCTGCAACCTCTTTATTAACAAAGAAAGGCAGGCTATCCTCCCCTAAAGGATCTAAAGCATCTTCTTTTCCACTATGGATGGCATTTACTGATAAAGCTATTGCCTTAGCTAATTTATCAAGTTGATCCATGTAATCCTGAATATCATTTTGGACTGAAGTAAGACCACTAATACTACCTGATTTTGGTTCAAAGGTCATAAGCTGAGATGCTAATATTGTTTCACCATCTCTTATTGGATAACCGTCTCCTCTTATAGCTTGACCATTTTTGTCTGCCCAAATAACTCTACTTCTTAGGATTTTTTCTGCACTTTCCTCATCTAAGTCTACAACCTTTATAGTCTGTTTGTTATTTTCACTGCTCATATCACCATTTTTATAATAAGTGACAATATATGAGCTGCCTGTAGAATCATTTATATCTTTTTCTACACTTGTTATATATGAAAATCTTGCTACCTCTCCATTAGGACTTGAATTAACAATAAAATTAGCCTTTACTGCACCTGAATCTACTGGTTTTAAATTTATTCCATTATACTGGTCTTTTTCAACTATAACTCCAAACTTGCTACTTAATTCATCTATAAGTAAGTCCCTTTTATCCATTAAATCATTAGGGATATTATTTGATACAGTTACATTAATTATTTCTTGGTTTAACCTATCTAGCTGTTCTAAAAGACTATTAATACCTGTAACTGTATGCCTTAATTGGTCCTGAGCATTTAATTTTAAGGACTCTAATTGTCCATAGGTTGAATTTAATGCATCTGTTAGGGCTAATGTTTGTTGAGCCACTACCGTTCTTGAGTTTGAACTATTTGGCTGCTTTGAAAGCTCTTGAAAAGCATCAAAAAAGCTTCCCATTAAGCTTGATAAGCCTGTATCTGATGGTTCATTAAATATACTTTCTACTTCATGTAAAAAATTATTTCTAGTTTCATATTTTCCTAAAATACCATTTTCATTTCTTATTTGATAATCTAAAAATGTATCTCTTATTCTTTCTATTGTACTTATTTCTGCACCTGTTCCAATTTGACCTACACCAGCTTCAGAAGTATAAGGCGTTGAGGTAACAATATTAGCCCTTTGCCTTGAATATCCTTCTGTATTAGCATTTGCTATGTTATGAGATGTTACGTCAATGCTTTTTTGCTGAACGGTCATACCTCTTTTTGCTATATTAAATGTTGAAAATAATCCTGACACCTTTTACCTCCCACTTATCGCCTAATACTTCCATAAGAATTATAAGTTGTTACATTTCTCTTTGGATTTATTAAGTTAAGAATTTTATTTGTAAAACCCAACTGTTGTTTTATTAATAATTCGTTTGTATCCTTTTGAAGCTTAATTTCGTTTAGTAATTTTTGAATTCTTCTGTATATTTCCTCTAACTCTTTGTCTTGAGAATTTAAAACAAAATCTTTCATTGAGTTATTGCCTAGTAACTTTCTTCTCTTAACTTCGCTTTCTGCTACTTCCTTGTTTTTAGTTTTTATTTCTTCTACAATAGCTTCTAAACCAAAAACTTCCTTTTTAATAGTTAATTTATATTGCTTATCAAGTAAATCTAACAAAGCTCTTAATTCTTGTTCTTCCTCTAAAAGAACTTTCTTTAATTCTTCTACCATTCTATTCTTTTCCTCTCATAGTATCTAATAGGCTTTGTGCCACTAGTCTTGCATTTACATTGTAAGTTCCATTTTGAATCTTATTTTTTATTTCCAAAACTTTTTGAGTATTATCAAATGTACTTTCATCTATAGCATAGTTCTTTAATAGCTTTGCTTCTTGAGATAATTCGATTCTATCAGATACTTCTCTTTTTTCTAATTTATTAACTTTATTAGAAGCCACCCTGTTATATTGATTTATTCCACCTGTATAACCTATTCCTTTAATATTCATAGTTACCTCCTAATAATTTCTTCTTTATATTTTTATTTTCGAATTTTATCCCCATAAGTTTATAGATTTATTAAAATTTGTTCTTTTATAATTTTTTATAAAATAAAAAAGATTAAGCAATATACTTAATCTAATTTTATAATCAGTCTTTTAAAGATTTTATTCTTTCAGCACTACTTACAATACTTGTAATTCTTACGCCAAAGTTTTCATCCACAACTACTACTTCACCAAAAGCTATCTTTTTGCCATTTACTAAAATTTCAACTGGCTCTTCTGCCAATTTATCTAGTTCAATTAAGGAACCTGTACTTAAATCTAATATTTCCTTTATACTTTTTTTAGTTCTTCCAAGTACTACAGAAATATTTAACGGTACATCTAGTATTAAATCAAGATTTCTATGTGATTCACCTACATTTCCCTGTTTAAGCTCTCCAAAACTAGCTTTATGCACTTCTATTGGCTTTTCATCTCTTTTTATATTTATTTCTTCCCTTACTTCTTCCTCAATATTAATAGACTTTTCATTAATGTCAGCAGGTGCATTATTGTAGACTTCAATTTTTTCTGGTTCTATTTCAACTTCTGAAGTAACTGCAGCCTCTTCTTGTTCTTCTTCACCAGTCATTATTGCTACAATTTTCTTGGCTGTTTCAATAGGTAAGATTTGCATCATACTAGAATTTAATAAACCTTCTATTGTTAAATCAAATTTTACCTCTACAATAGGATCATCTTCTGGAATTTCCTCTGTTATGGTTTCGGTTATTGTTTTCCATATCTTTGACTTTGGAGGAGAAATATTAACTTCCCTTGAAAACATGGTTGCCATTGAGGTTGCAGCTGACCCTATCATTTGGTTCATTGCTTCTTGTACAGCACTAATTTCTATTTCTGATAGTTCAGTAGTATTTACTATACCATCTCCACCCATCATTAAATTTGCAATTACTGCTGCATCTTTTGTTTGCATTATTAAAATATTTCTACCAATAATGCCTGATGTATATTCAACATCTAAGATTATATTAGGATAATTAAAGCTATCCTTTATTTTCCTTAATGTTGTTACATTAACTCTTGGTGTTGTTATATTTACTTGTTTATTTGTAAGTTGATAAAGAGCCGTTGATGCTGACCCCATTGATATATTCCCAATTTCTCCAAGCAAATCTTTTTCTATATCTGATATTAATTCTGGTTCTTTATCTTCTATATTGTCTACTACATTACCATTAAGCAATGAATCTATTTCTTCCTGGCTTAAAAAACCGTTACTCAATCTCAATCACATCCTTATCCGTAATATCTAATATTTCTACTCCTAAGTTTTTACCTATAGTACCTGGTTTTCCAATAAAACATTCTTCGTCTTCAACAAAAACCTTAACAGGATTACTATATTGAGAGTCTAATATTAAAACATCTCCCTTAACTAGTTTTAAGAAATCATCTAAAGTAATTTCAGTTTCTCCTAGCTGAACATGAATATTAACCTTAGCAGGCTCAATTCCAGCCATGAGTTTTTTTCTTGCATCTGTATCAACTTCTGAATCATCATTTTTAAACCAATATTGGACAATTAATTTATCTACTATTTTTTCCACACTTAAATAAGGAATACATAAATTCATATAAGTTGTGCTTTTCCCCAGTTCAACAGAAAAACTAAGTAAAGCAACCGCTTCATTAGGCGCTAAGGTTTGGCTTGCGGCTGGGTTAGTTTCAAGGACCTCAAATTGCGGCTTAACATCTATAATCCCCTCCCAAGCTAGCTTCATGGAATTTATCATTTCAGATGTAATACTAGATAAAATATTTTTATCTATTTCTGAAAAATCTTTTAATTTGCTTTGTCTTCTTCCTTCTCCACCTAAAAGTATATCTAATATTTGATATGAAAACTCAGGGTTCATCTCAAGCAAAATATTTCCTTGTAATGGCGGCATACTAAATATTGTTAATACAGTAGGATTAGGGATTGAATGAATAAATTCCTCGTATGTTATCTGCTCTACAGTTTGAATTTCTATTTTTACATGTTTTCTTAGCTGTCCAGATAGATAGTTGCTTACAATTCTGGCAAAAGAATCATGAACCATTTCTAAAGTTCTTATATGCTCTTTAGAAAACTTCTGAGGGCTTCTAAAGTCATATTTTTTAACTTTATGTTTCTCTTCTTTCTCCTTAAGCTGCTCTGGCTCAACATCACCTGTAGATAAGGCAGATAATAAAGCATCTATTTCACTTTGTGATAAAACCTCTGCCATCTCTCTTCCCCTTTCCTATTGGTTTAATAACTTTTCAATATCTATTATCGTTAATAATCTATTATCTAATTCAATAACTCCTTTTATATAATCTTCTATATTTCGAGTTTCTAATTTTTGAAGCTTTTGTTCATCTATATCAATAACTTCTTCTACATCATCTACAATAATTCCTATTTCTTCTTCGTTTACTTTTAGTATTATTATGTTATTTTGATTTTCATGTGGTTCTATGTTCAATAATAAATGAATATCAACAAGCGACTTAATACTTCCTCTAAGATTTATTAAACCTTTTATGTGAGCCGGAGCCTTAGGTACTGGTGTTATTTTTATCATATCATTTATACTTAATATCTTTGCAGTTTCAACTGCAAAATGCTCCTCACCCAGTTTAAATACTACATATTGCATTCCATACTCCTCCTAAAATTGTTTAATCAACAACTTTTCTTATTGCCTCTAATACCCTATCTGCTTGGAATGGCTTTACTATGAAGTCCTTTGCTCCTGATTTTATTGCATCCATAACCATTGATTGCTGTCCCATTGCAGAACACATAATAATTTTTGCATTTGGATCAAAAGCTCTTATTTGCTTAACTGCTTCTATTCCATCCATGTCAGGCATTGTTATATCCATAGTAACAACATCTGGTCTTTCCTTTTTATATAATTCTACGGCTTCTAAACCGTTAGCTCCTTCTCCAACAACTTCAAATCCATTCTTTTGTAAAATATCCTTTATCATCATTCTCATAAAAGATGCGTCGTCAACTATTAAAACTCTTGTCATTATTATCCCTCCAAATTAGTTTATTCCTAATGCTTCTAAAATTTTTTCTAGTGATCCTGGAGCCGGAACAAAATAGAAGTGTCCCTCTAATTTATCCTCTCCATATCCAATAAATAAAGTTTCTATATCTAAAACATATTCTTGATACTGTCCAGTTTCAACAAATGTCGTAACTAATATAGCACTTAGCATATCATTTGCTACAGCCGGAACAGATACTGTTGCTTTCAAGTTTGTAAAATTTGCTATTGAATTCATAAAAGATGAGGCAATAATATTACCAATTTCTGATATTACAGAGACTCCCATTTCTGATAAAGCAGCTTCATCTTTTGATATCATTTTTGATATCATTTTTAATGCTATGTCTTTCTCAAATACATAAAGTATACTTCCCGGAATGTCATCAAAAACTTTTACTAATACTGCTACCACTTCATTTTCTTTATAACTATTTAGTAATTCTTCAAACTCTATTATATTCACATTTGGAACTGACATATCTATTTTGGTGCCTAACAGCATTGATAATGATGTTGTAGAATTGCCTGCTCCAATATTAGTCACTTCTCTTAATGCATCTAATTGAAATGAAGTTAAATTTTTATATTCCATAAAATCCACCCTTCTAGATTAATGCTGCAACGTCAAGAATCAATGTAACTAAGCCATTTCCAAGTATTGTAGCTCCTATATACTCCTTTAGTGATTTTAAAGTTTCTCCTAAAGGTTTAATTACAATTTCTTGTTGTCCTAATAAGGAATCAACAAGTAATCCTACTACCTTATCTCCTACTTTCACTATTATAACAAATTTCTTCTTATTATCATCTTTTTCGATTCCTAATCTTTCATTTAATCTAACTAAAGGTATAATTGTATCTCTATAGACTATTACTTCTTCTCCATTTGTTGTCTTAATCCTATCTTCCTTATAATCTATAACTTTATCTATGTATCCTAAAGAAATAGCAAAAGTTTCTCTTCCTACTTTAACTAATAATGCTTGTATTATTTGAAGAGTTAAAGGTAGTTTTATAATAAAACTTGATCCCTTGCCTTCTTCACTAACTAGATCCACCGTTCCACCTAGGGATGAGATTTTTGTTTTAACAACATCCATTCCTACACCACGGCCTGATATGTCTGTAACCTCTGTATTAGTACTGAATCCTTGAGCAAAAATTAAATTTCTAATATCATTATCGCTTAATCCTTCAGTATTTATACCTACTTTTTCTGCTTTAGCCTTAACTTTTTCAAGATTTATTCCAGCACCATCATCTTCTACTTTTATTAAAGCCTTAGTTCCTTCCTGATAAGCAACTAATTTAATTGTTCCTACTGGATCTTTACCTGCGGCTATTCTCTTTTCTTTGCTTTCAATACCATGATCTGCAGCATTTCTTAAAAGGTGGATTAATGGTTCCCCAATTTCATCAATTACTGTTCTATCTAATTCAGTTTCTGAACCTTCTATAATGAAATTTATTTCCTTATTAAGATCTACTGATATATCTCTTATCAGTCTTGGGAATCTATTAAACACAACTTCTAAAGGTAACATTCTTATTTTCATTACTAAATCTTGTAAATCAGAAGTTGTCCTCTCTACTTGTTCAATAGTTTCTAATAATTCTTGTGATTTACTATCAATGACTATCTGCTCTAATCTTGTTCTATAAATTACAAGTTCAGATACCATATTCATCAATTTATCTACTCTCTCTAAATCTACCCTAACTGATTGATGTACCCTTCTGCTTTTTTCTTTTTTAGGTTTATTTTTTACTACTACTTTTTTATCATTAGCAGCTACTGTTTTGTTTTCTATTTCCTTTGGTTTTGGAATTTCTCCTGCACTGCTGCCATCATCCTTAAATTCTACGTAGCTTGTTACTACATTTTCAACTTCAGAAATATTCTTAACCATTTCTTGAATTTCTTCTTTTGTCTTAATTGTAACAAGAACAAAATATAATTCTACATCAAATTGCTCATTTTCTATATCTTCCGTTGATGGAAAAGATTTAATGATTTCTCCTTGAGTTTCTAATTCTTGTACTATTAAGAATGCTCTAGCTGATTTCAACAATGTATCTTCTCTTAATGTTATTTTAATACCTATACCGTTAAAACCATTTTCTTTTCCCTGTTTTAACACTGATATGTCATATTCATTTAATAATGTTTTAACTGTTTCTTGATTATTTTCTATAGAACTTTCTTCTTTTTTCTCTTCTACTTCTGAAGTAATATTTTCTTCATTAGCTGCCTTTTCTAAATTTTTTATAATTTCATCTATATCTATTACTTCTTCTGTTCCTTGTTCTATGTTGCTTACCATTCTTTCTAGAGTATCTAAGCAGTCAAATAATGTTGTTACTACATTACTAGTTACTTCTAGCTTTCCTTCTCTAAATTCAGATAAAACATCTTCCATTTTATGTGTTAATTCAGCTATATCACTAAATCCCATTGTTGCAGCCATTCCCTTTATAGTATGTGCAACTCTGAATATTTCGTTTAATTTATCTTTATTTCTAGGATTTTGCTCTAAATCTAATAGAGCCTCATTTAAAGTTTGTAAATTTTCCATTGATTCTTCAAGAAACATCCCCATATATTGAGATACGTCCATACTTTTTCACCCCTTATGCTTTTCTATAAATAAAAGTTGATACTTTTTCTAACCCAAACTCCTTGTAGTTATAAATACTTTCAGTTGCACCAACAAAAAGTAACCCACCTTTTTTTAAAGAATCTACAAATTTTTCAAAAATTTCTTTTTTAATTTCATTTTTAAAGTATATAATAACATTTCTACATACAATTAGATCAAAACCTTTTTCATAATCATCTAAAATTAAATCATGCCGTTTAAATTTTACCATGGATTTGATCTTATTATCTATAATAAATTTATTGTTAACCTCTTTAAAATACTTTTTTTGATAAAAGTTACTTACATTTTTCATTTCCATTATATGATATTCGCCAGCCTTAGCCCTTTTTAATATTGTTGTATCAATATCTGTAGCTAAAATATCATTTCTACCTAAGGGGTTTATTTCATTAAGAATCATTGCTATACTATAAGGCTCACAGCCTATAGAACAGGCAGCACTCCAAACCTTTAAATTTTTATTTGATTGTAAATATATTTTTAAGGTTTTTTCTAATTCCTTAAATAATTCCGGATTTCTAAAAAACTCTGTTACATTTATAGTTATAAAATCTAAAAATCTCTCTTTTTCTTCTTCCTCTGAAAGAAGAAGCTTTTTGTATTCTTCTAGATTTTTAACTCCTATCCTTGACATCAAGCTATTTATTCTTCTATTTAATTGTTCAGGCTTATATGCATTTAAATTAACATTAAAATGCTTGTACACCCAATTATGAAAATCTGTAAATTCCATATACCCTCCTATTTATTGCTAATTAAGCTCTGTATTTTTGAGGCAATCTTATCAATCGGAACTACATAATCTACATGTCCAGTTTCAAGAGCTACCTTTGGCATTCCATAAATCACACATGTATCTTCGTCCTGAACAATAGTTATTCCATCATTTCTTTTTACTTCAACAGTTCCTTTTGCTCCATCTTTACCCATACCCGTTAATACTACAGATATTATCCTGCTAGAATATATTGATGAAGCCGAAATAAATAGTTTATCTACTGCTGGTCTTACCCCCCAAACTGGTTGTTCTTGATTTAATCTTATTATACCAGGCTCTTTAACTACCATATGATATCCACCTGGCGCAATATAAACCTTATTTTTTTCAATCTTAGATCCATCTCTTGCCTCTATAACTTCAAACCTGCACTTTTTATTAAGTCTCTCTGCAAATGCTTTAGTAAATCCACTAGGCATATGTTGAACAACTAATACTGCCGCATTAATATTATCACCAAATCCTGTTATAACTTTCTCTATTGCGTTAGGGCCCCCTGTTGATGCTCCTATTAAAATTATATCTCGTATTACTTTTTTATGTTTGTTTTCCAATAGTGCATCCCCCCCTATAGCTTCTTCAAATCATTTCCTACAGTTTTAATGGTAACAGAACCCTTTTCACTATCGAAAATCATAGTTCTTCCCTTATTACCACCAACATCTTCTGCAATTATTGGTATAGCAAGTTTCTTTATGGCCTCTCTTGTAGCTTTGATATTTCTTTGACCTATGTCACTGACAATTCTTTTATCAGTAAAATTAAACATAGAAGCACCTCCAGCTATTTTAGCTGTTATACAGTCTTTATTACAGCCTCTGCTTATCATTTTAAGCACTAGATTCTCTATACCTAAATCTGCATATTTAAAAGGATTTACTACTTCTCTAAATTGTTTACTATCTGGTAACATTATATGTACTAATCCTGCTATCTTTTTTTCTCTATCGTATAGAGCAATTCCAACACAGGATCCAAGGCCCATAGTTATTAATGTATCCGGGGCAGATACAATAGCAGCATCAGCTATTCCAACTCTTACCTCTCTTTTTTCCTGCAATTTCTTCACCCCTGAAATATTATTCCTTCCTCTTCTACAGTTAAAATTTTATCTAAATTTAATAACATAATAATATTATTATTTTTTTTCACTATACCTGTAATATATCTTACCGATATTAATGTTGAAACTTCCTTAGATGCATTTATTTCTTCTTCAGATATACTTAATACTTCGCTTACACTATCTACTAAAATACCAAATTTATCTTTTTCTTTTTTTACTACAATTATCTTTTTATCATCTGACTGACTTTCTTTAAAATTGAATTTTTTCGCAAGATTTATAATTGGTAATACTCCACTTTCATAATTAATTACACCCTCAAAGAAATCAGGTACATCTGGAAGGGCTGTAGGCTTGTCATAACCTAGAATTCTTTCAACTTCCATAATATCTGTAGCAAAAAATTCATTATCTAATTTGAAAACTAGTATCTTTATCTCCTTCATTCTCTTTCCTCCTATAGAAGCAATTTATCTACAATTATACTGCCATCCTTATCTAAGTAAGCATGTACATTTTTAGACGCCTTATCCAATATATATTTTACATTTCCAACTATAAAAATAGTATTTTGATATGCTATATCAACTTTAATTTCACCATTTTTTTCAACTTCCAGTCTTGTAACTACTCCAGATTCATTTCCTACAATTGCAGCATCAATACCTGTTCCAGCTTTTAAATGTCCACCTCTACAAACTGAACTTTTATTGGTAAATTTAATATTGTCTTTAGCATAAAGATGGCTTGTAAATAATCCTTTTCCATTAATAAGAATATTACCAGCTACTTTTATTTCGGATTCTTGTCCATATTCCATTGTTAAATCTGTAGTATTCTTAGATTCTTCTTCTAATTCTATCAATTCACTGTTAATTTTCTCTATAATATCTTCTAGTTCTTTAATTTTGTTTATATTAGTTATACTTGTCCCTAATAATTTATGCTTTACAACATCTATAATTTCTGATTTGCGATAATCTTTTGTAGCGATAGAAATTATTTTTATACAAAGTTTAGGTAAATCTTTATATTTTGATTCTACTAATAAGCGTATAATCATTCCATCAGAGACATCTTCATTTATTAGGTTATTATTTTTCAAATATTCAACATTAGATAAGATTGATTCTATTTTATCTTTTAAATTAGTTAAAAGATTAATCTTTTCTTGTATAATTAAATGAATCCCCCCTATTTCTACTGTTGAACCTACTATATTACCATCTATTTTAGAAGTATTATTAGCCTTGATAACTGAATTAAAAGCTCCATCCCTTATAAAAAGCGAATTACCACAAAACACTTTCATACCGTCAGTTACTTTTCCTTTTACTTCAACATTAGCAGGAAAATTTATATTTCCACTAGCTAAATTCACATCAGCATTAAGGGTGTAAATTGGCTCAACCCATACAGATGTTTTATTGAAATTAGGCTTCCCTGCACTAGTTGAAATAAATTTATTATCTGTAAGCTTACATCCTTGCCCAGGTTTAAATTCAACTATTTTTTTAGGTTTACTTGGTATAACTTCTGAAAAAACATTAATTCCATTTACACCATCTTCTCCTATTATAATTTCGGCAAGAATTTCATTTTCTTTAACACTTGTTATATTATTTATACTTCTATAATCAATTTTCGCTATATTTTCATCTATTTCTACCTTTTTATTATTATCAAAAAGTATTTTAAGCCTATCTTCTATAGGAGGTTTAG
>JAAYOT010000080.1 GCA_012520205.1 Clostridiales bacterium | reverse complement strand
GCCAGGATCAAACTCTCACTAAAAAGTTTAATCTGTCTCAAATTACTTTGAGTCTTGTTTTTAGACATTCAAAAGAATTGCTGGTTTGTGTTATTACTTAACTTATATTCTGTTCAATTTTCAAAGATCTTCTTTCAAATTAGTTTACTTCTAATTTGAAACTTCATCGCTCACAAGCGACTTCTTTATGTTATCACCATCTCGAGGTCTTGTCAACATTTTTTTATCATTTAAATTGACCTTTTCGCAACAGCGACATTGACTATTATATCACCAGATAATATTTATACTATTATACTTCTTCTATTTTCATTAAATTATTCATATATTTCTACAAAATATTCTATTTTTCTTCCTCTTACATATATTGATACACCAGGAAAAGTTTAAGTTAATACAAAAAGAAACTTATCATAATTTACTCCTTAATTTCTTATTTTTACTTATTACAAGATATATAATTCATTATTTGATAAAAATAATTTGCTATGATATAATAGCTTATGTATTATTTAAAACAAGCATCTATAGCTCAGTCGGATAGAGCGCTGGACTTCGAATCCAGGCTGTCGGGGGTTCGAATCCCTCTAGGTGCACCAAAACAATTCATAATTCAAAATGCATAATGCACAATTAAGAAAGAAACTCCTAGGCCAAGCCTAGGAGTTTCTTTTAATATATTTTTTATGCTTCAGCAAGGCTGAATTATTTCAACAATTATTATTTATTCAATATAAGAAAGAATTAAAGCCGAAACCTCATCTACCTTAATAGTACTTTCTTCTATATTATATAATCCACTTTCCTTAATTTCATCTCCATTTAAAATAACTTTAAACTTATCATGATTTAATTTAATTTCTATTGGTTTTTTATTCCCATTAAATATTACTACAATTTTTCCTAAAGTATCATTAATATTATTACCATTAGCAATATAGGCAACTACATTTCTATCCTTAATTTCTTTTCCAAACTTTAAAAACTTGATGTTTTCTCTTATTTCTTCAGCTTTATTTAGTTTAAATATCTCATGATTTTTTCTTAAATTTATTAATCCTTTGTAATAGTTAAATATATCTATATATTTTTCTTTTCTTCCCCAATCAATTTTATTAACATAATCAGAAGATTTATAGCTATTATCTATAATAGTTCCATCTCTCTCTTGCTTTGTTCTTAAAATTTCATCTCCCGAATGAATAAATGGTATTCCTTGAGAAGTTAATATTATTGCTGCTGCAAGTTTATTTATCTTTATTCTTTCTTCTTCATCTAAACCTTCTTCTACTAAGGATATTTTATCCCATAGTGTGTAATTATCATGGGCTGATGTATATGTTATTACTTGGTATGGTTCATTAGCCCAGGGCCACTTTGAATACTTTACATTATTATAATCTATATCAGGGTGATTTACTGAAGCTACTATTCCGAATTTCAAGCTTTCTTCATAGTTATCCCATCCATTTATAAAACCACCTTCTTTTCCGTAAAAAACTCCCCCTTTTATAGCATCTCGTATATCATCGCTAAAAATGCCTATCTGCATATTGTTTAATTTATTTATATTAAATTTTACAGCAGACTTATCATGACTTAGGGGTGAATTACCACCAGTCCATCCTTCTCCATAAATTATTATATTTTCATTTATTTTATCCAGCTCTTTTCTTATTTCAATCATTGTATCTAGGTCATGAAGACCCATTAAATCGAATCTAAAACCATCTATTTTGTACTCTTCTACCCAATACTTAACAGAATCTACTATAAACTTTCTTACCATAAACCTTTCTGAAGCTAATTCATTTCCGCAGCCTGATCCATTTGAAAAACTTCCATCTTCATTTTGCCTATAATAATATTTTGGAAAAATTTTATTAAAATTTGATTCTATAGTATCGAAGGTATGATTATATACAACATCCATGACAACTTTAAATCCATTTTCATGAAATTTCATTACCATTTCTTTAAATTCTTTTATTCTAACTTCTCCTAAATAAGGATTTGTAGAATAGGAACCTTCAGGAACATTATAATTTAATGAATCATATCCCCAGTTATATTCTTCCTCACTAAATTTTTCTTCATTAACTGTTTTATAATCAAAGACCGGCATTAACTGTACTGTATTAACTCCTAAATCTTTTAAATGATCAAAGCCTGTTTTTATCGCACTATTAATAAATGTTGAGCCAGATTCAACTACCCCTTTATACTTCCCTCTTAAACTTTTTTCTAAAGCAGAATTTGAATCTATTGTAAAATCCCTAACATTCATTTCATATATAATTGAATCCATTGGAGAAAAATTAGGAATGCTATGCTCCTTCCAGCCTTTTGGGTTAGTTTTTTCTAAATTTATTACCATTCCTCTTTTCCCGTTAACACCTACTGCCTTTGCATAAATATCTACAACCTCTTTTTCTTCTCCATCAATTGTAACTAAATAATTGTAGTACTCTCCATGCAAATCCCCATTTACTATTACTTCAAAAACTCCATTTTTTAATTTATTCATTGGTATAATTTCTGTAAAATCTCTTTTATAATCATATCCTTCTTTTCCATAAAGCTTTAATTTTATGCTCTCCGCTACTGGAGACCATATTCTAAAAATAGTTTCTTGCTCTGAATATACCGCTCCCAATTTCCCCTCATATCTATATAAATCATTAAATTCCCTTGAATTAAAATCCATATATATCCCTCCTTAGCAATTACATTATAATATATATTTATATTATCTATTATTCAAAAATATCAATTTTGTAACTTTTTACAAATATTATATTGGTTTATTATTCTAATATTACAAAAATCTTATTATACTATTTTTGTTCCATGTAATTCTAAAGCACCTGTTTCTCTTATAATATAGTCTTTATTGTCTTTTGTTATACCTCCACCTGGCATAATTATAATTCTGTTACCTGCATAATTAATTAGCTCTTTTATACTTTGTAAGTTATTTGGAGCCGAAAGAACTCCTCCCTTGGTTAATATCCTATTAATATTTAGCTCAACTAATGTATCAATTGCCTTCTTTTTATCTTCTATTTCATCAAAGGCCATATGAAAAGTTATTTCTTTTGTCTTGTTTACTTTCTTAACCCTTTTTATAAATTCTATATCTATTTTACTTTCTTCATTCAAAGCTCCTACTACTATGCCATTTACATTTAATTTATTGCATAATTCAATATCTAAAAGCATAATTTCTTTTTCTTCTTTAGAATAAATAAAATTTCCTCCCCTTGGTCTAATAATAACATTTATAGGTATTTTTATATCTTCTACAGATTTTTTTATTACGCCATAACTTGGAGTAGTCCCGCCTTCCTTTAAGTTATCGCATAATTCTATTCTATTTGCTCCAAACTTTTCTTTAATTTTAGCTTCTTCATATGAACCTACACAAGCTTCTAAAATCATATTTTATCTCCTTTTTAACAAATTATATTAAATTAATAGCTTATTAAGTTTATTATAATATAATTGTATTTATAATTTAAAAGAAAAAAACAAAGACAACTTATAATTAAGTTGTCTTTGTTTTGGAGCGGGTGATGAGAATCGAACTCACGTAACTTGCTTGGAAGGCAAGGGCTCTACCATTGAGCTACACCCGCATATTTGGAGCGGAAGACGGGACTCGAACCCGCAACGTCCACCTTGGCAAGGTGGCGCTCTACCATTGAGCCACTTCCGCAAAACTATTATTTAAAAATGGTGCAGATGAAGGGAGTCGAACCCCCACGCCAAAGGCGCTAGATCCTAAGTCTAGTGCGTCTGCCAATTCCGCCACATCTGCATTTTGGTGGCTTACCCGGGAATCGAACCCGGGACACCTTGATTAAAAGTCAAGTGCTCTACCGACTGAGCTAGTAAACCACATTGGCTGGGATAGCAGGATTCGAACCTACGAATACCACAGTCAAAGTGTGGTGCCTTACCACTTGGCGATATCCCAGTAATGGGGTGGACGATGGGACTCGAACCCACGACAACCAGTGCCACAAACTGGCGCTCTACCAACTGAACTACGTCCACCATAATGGTGCGCCATCAGGGGATCGAACCCTGGACACCCTGATTAAGAGTCAGGTGCTCTACCATCTGAGCTAATGGCACATACTGGTGCGTGTTAAGAGATTCGAACTCCTGGCCCACGCCTTAGAAGGGCGTTGCTCTATCCAGCTGAGCTAAACACGCTTAATGGAGCGGGTGATGAGAATCGAACTCACGTAACTTGCTTGGAAGGCAAGGGCTCTACCATTGAGCTACACCCGCATATTAAATTTTAGTGGTCGGGGTGACAGGGATTGAACCTGCGACCTCATGGTCCCAAACCACGCGCGCTCCCATCTGCGCCACACCCCGAGGTTATGGTGCGTGTTAAGAGATTCGAACTCCTGGCCCACGCCTTAGAAGGGCGTTGCTCTATCCAGCTGAGCTAAACACGCTTGTTCCTCGAAAGAACATTAATTATTTTATAATATAATCTGTCACTTGTCAACATTTTTTCCTAAATTGTTAATGGAGCGGGTGATGAGAATCGAACTCACGTAACTTGCTTGGAAGGCAAGGGCTCTACCATTGAGCTACACCCGCTTATTCAATTTAGTGGTCGGGGTGACAGGGATTGAACCTGCGACCTCATGGTCCCAAACCACGCGCGCTCCCATCTGCGCCACACCCCGATATATTTGTTATCTGCTGACGACAAAGAATATTCTACAATAGGTTTGGGAATCCGTCAATACATTTTTTAAAATTTATTTAATATAATAGCTTTTTAAAGCAATTATAAGAAATAACAATATATCTTTTTGTTTTGACGGAAAGTCAAAAATTACGACTAAATTTTTTGTAGATATATGTCGTATTCTTTATTTTCTTTTATTTCTATAAAACCTATTGTTTTATTATTTCTACCATAGGGTAAGGAAACACTTCCCGGATTCATTATTGTAATCCCATTATACTCATCTATTAAAGCTTTATGAGAATGACCAAAGGTTATAATATCCGCTCCTACTTCCTTACCTTTATAAAATATTGTATTGTATTCATATTTAACATTATATAGATCTCCATGAGTAATTAGTATTTTAACACCTAATACATCTATAATCATTTCCTTAGGGTATTTTTTCGAAGTATCACAATTCCCTCTTACAGCATATACTTCACCCTTAAAAGAATTCATTAATAATTCAGTATCAGGAGCACCATCACCACAATGTATTATTATATCTGCATCCTTTAAGTAATTTTCTATAAGCTTTACAGATTGTGCATCATAATGTGAATCACTCATAACTAGAATTTTCATATTTTCCTCCTACAAAATCCCCTTTATAGTTTGCATAACTTTTCTTAAAGCTATTCCTCTATGAGAAATTTTATTTTTTTCCATCATTGTCATTTCTGAAAAAGTTCTATTAAAAGGTTCATAGAAAAATAAAGGATCATAGCCAAAACCATCTTCCCCTCTTGCCTCTTCTAATATATATCCTTCTACGGATCCCTTCACTCCTATATATTCTTTGTTTCCGTATACTAAAGATATATGGCATATAAATCTTGCTCTTCTTTCTTCAAAGGCCACTCCCCTAAGCTCCCTTAATAACTTTTCATTGTTCTTTTTATGATTTCCATCTTCTCCTGCATATCTTGCTGAATAAACTCCCGGCTCTCCATTTAAGTAATCTACTTCTAGTCCTGAATCATCTGCCATTACAATAAAATTACTTTCATTATTTTTTATTAATTCATCATATATTTCCTCAGCCTTTTTTCTTGAGTTTTCTTCAAAGGTTTCTCCATCTTCCACAACATTAATATCTATTCCCATATCTTTTAATGAAAATACCTCTATATTAAGTTCCTTTAGTAATTCCTTTATTTCTTTTATCTTTCCAGAATTATTACTTGCTAAAACTAGCTTTTTCATAACTAATCTCTTCCTCCCGTACCAATCCAAAGAGAATCCATTTTCAAGGCATCTTTTTGTATTTGAACCATTTGCTTGATACCTTTTTGTGCTAAGTCAAGAAGGTCATCTAAATCCTTTCTATTAAAAGGCGATTCTTCTCCTGTTCCTTGAATTTCTATAAACTCACCTTCATCTGTTGATACTATATTCATATCAACCTTGGCATTTGAATCCTCTTCATAACATAAGTCTAAAAGCTTTTCTCCATTTACTATACCTACACTTGTAGCAGTAACAAAATTTCTAATTGGATATATTTCGAAAGGTTTTTCCCTATGCAGTTTATTTATAGCATCTACTAAAGCCACAAAAGCACCACTTATTGATGTAGTCCTTGTTCCCCCATCTGCTTGAATAACATCGCAATCAATCCATATAGTTTTTTCACCAAGAGCCTTTAAATCCATTACTGATCTTAGAGCTCTTCCTATTAGTCTTTGTATTTCCATAGTTCTGCCATCTACTTTTAGTCTAGCTATATCTCTAATTTTTCTTGTTCCTGTTGCCCTTGGAAGCATATTATACTCAGCTGTTATCCACCCTTCACCCTTACCTTTTAAAAATGGCGGTACCTTATCTTCTATAGAAGCTGTACATATCACTTTTGTATCTCCTACCTCTATTAATACAGAACCTTCTGCATACTTTGTATAATTTCTTGTTATCTTAGTAGCTCTAACTTGATCATTTTTTCTTCCATCTATTCTCATTACTTTGCCTACCTTTCTTAATATTCTAAAAATTTATGCACTTTTTTAATTTCTTCTTCATATTATTAATATAAGGATTAATGAAGAGGTGAAAAATTTGCGATATATTGGACCATTTTTTAGAATGAATAAGCTATCCCAAAAAGAAATAACAGGCCAACTTTTTCACTTATCAAAAGAGGCTTTAAGGACCATCGTCCTTGAATCAAAATGCGGGATAGTAGATTCAATAAAAAGATATAAAAAAACATCATCCTCCATTGATATTACCACATCAGGTAATTTTTCTCCACTACTATGCATATATAGAAAATCTTCTCCAAACTATATTCATAGTAAAAATTATAATGGATTTGATGAAGAATCATTTAAAAAGGATATTTACCCAATAACCAATGCCTTAATGACTACAAATATACTTAATTTAAGTACTTATTATTCAAAATTTAAAGATACTGATGAAAAACTATTTGCCCACTCAGAAATATATAAAAACCTTGCAAGGGAGCAGCTTAATTTTTATTCTTCAAATTTAAGAAATACTGAGGGAGTATTTGTTGAAAAAAGAAATCTGGCTGACAATAATTATAAGGACTTTAATTTAACTAATAAAAATAATAAGTTTAAGTTTTCTGATCAGGCTTTTATGATGGTAGCTTATAATTTATATGCAAATTTATTTAATGAAGATGATATTTCTAAAAACTTCGAACGGTTCTCCGAAGAAATATTACAAGTACTTATTGAATTTAAAGATAAAATTTATGAAAACTCCTTTGAGGAAATATCTAAAATTTTATTAGCTGTCAATATTTATTATAGTAACTGCTTAAATGAAGATGCTAAAATTCTAATTATTGATTTAACTGACTACTTAATAAATAAATTTGAGGAAAAGGATTATTATGTTGATTCTTTAGACTATTCTTCATTGTTTGCTATTAATTTAATGCTTTCATTTAAACATACTCAAATGATAACATTTAAGGAAAAATCCCAGGAAATTATAAAGAAACTAGTTTCTTTATACGATGATGATAAAGAAATATTCCTAAAGCTATCTAGTAAGAAAGAGGTTAAATATTCAGCCTTTGATATTACATTTTACTTCTTAGCAATATTCTTATATTCAGCAGATTTTACTGAAGACTTTGAATATAAGGATATGATATCATCCTTGTATAAAAAGCTATTTATTAACTCGGGGCTAGTTACATGTTGGCCAGAAGCACCTACCCTAGATGATGCAGAAAGATATCGCGGCTTAACCTTAAAAGCAGCAGATATGGTAGAGGAAAACTTCTTTAAAACTTCTACTGCATTAACTCCTAACAGTCTAGGTGTAGCACCAATTTTTAATAAAAGCATAACTTATTCTAGAAAAAGAGATGAATTTCCAACTTCAAGCTCATCTTTTAATAGTTTTAGAAATATGTTTATTAATAACCTTATAATTTATCTATTTAAAGAACCTTTTATGAGAGAAATGAGACTCTTGCCTGAAGACCTTGAACTTAATGATAATGATAATAATAGTATTGATAATGATATTAATAATGAAAATGAAAATAATGATATTAATAAAAAAAGCTATAAAAGAAATGAAGAAGTTGAAAATACTGAAAACCCAGCTGTTGAAACCCTATATTTGGACTAGCCCTTTTTTATTTATACAATAACTTCTATAGATATAAATAAATTATAATAAAATCATAAAGACTGTATTAATAGTCTTTATGATTTTCCTATTTTATAAAAGTCTATATTACCATGTCCATCAAAAGTAATATTTTTAACTTTACTGTTTATAGCTATATTATTATTATAAAAAGCCAATGGTAATATTTTATAATTATTATAAAGTTCTTCTTCTAGGCTTTTAAAAATTTCCCTTCTTTCTCCCTCATTTTTTGCCTTTGTTAATTCCTCTCTATATTCATTAGGAATTAAATTTATAATTTTATTATAGTCTTCAATATTTCCTATACCTGTTATATCGCCCTTTATAAGAGCTATATTATAATAATTGGCATCTTTAATTGAATTCATTTCTTCCTCTGTTAAAAGTTCATAGGAAAAATCTATTTTTGTATTCTTTAAAAAGTAATTTGAAACATATTCACATATTTCCTTATTTTCAGTTAATGCTTCAGCTACAATAACTAATTCTTTAACTTCAGCTTCTTCAGTGTTCGAATTCAACATAACTTTTCTTGACTGCATTTTTAATAAATCATCTTTATCTTGTCTAAAGTAACTTCCTTCTGCTAATTCTATAAACTTATTATTTTCTAATTGATATTTTTCCATTGCCTTATTTAACTTAGAGTATATAATTCTTTTATCTTCTATAGAAAGAGAATCTGAATTTTCATTAAATATTATATATAAACCCTTATTAGAGTCAGTAGTTATTAATTTATTTTCATTACTTAATCTTTCTAATTGACTTTTAGGAGGATTAATAACTAAATCTCTATCTCCAATCTCAAAAGAAGCCATTGCTATTTCTTCTTCTTCATTTAATATAATATTTATGGCTTCAGATAGAGATTTATCAGATTTTTCGTTTCTTTTTAGGATTATTTTATCTTCATTTATATCTGAAATGCTATAGTTCCCTGAATATATTAAATCATCATAACTATTTTTTATATTTTCCCATAACAACACATTCTTTCTTACCCTATATTGGGGTTTGGTCAATTCTTCAATAAATTTATCATCTTTAGAATTTAACCTAAATATAATATTATCTTCTCCTATGGTAATTCCAACATTTTTATTGAAATCACCATAACCTTCTCTAAATTTTTTTGCTCCATATATATTTAAAACAGCTTCTATATTTTCTTCAGACTCCTCTGTAATAATTTCTCTAAAAAAAGCCATTATATCTTTTGCTGTTATAGGACTTCCATCACTCCAATATATATCAGACCTTAATTTAAAATCATACTCTAAACCATCATCTCTTATTTCAACCCCTTCTGCTAAAGAAGGTACTATATTATTAGAGGAATCTAGCTCAACTAGCCCCCTACTAATTGCACATACTATATCTTGAGTTCTAAGATCTAGACTACCCACTTCCTTTAAATCATTAGAAAATGATGAAATTGAATAGGTAAAGGCATTTTTATTTTCTACTGTTTCTCCATTTGAAATTTCTATATATCCTATTAAGAAGGCTACAATAGATATTGTAAGCAGTGAAACTAATATTATTCTTTTCATTTTATCAACCTCCTTACTTTCTCTTTAAATTATAGACACTAATTAGAAATATTAATCTATTAATATTTCTAATATGATATAATGTTTAATATATTTTGTTGGAGGTCTATTATGGAACTAGCTATTCAAGTTTTACAAATTATTTTTTATTCAATTGCTTCAATTTTTATGATAGCTTTAACTATAATTTCTATATGGGGTTTTATAATTTATAATAAGAATTCCAAAACTCTTAAAGCTCAAAATTATATATTAGAGAAAATCTTCCAAGCTGTAAATTATAATTCAAATAAGAGTTCCGCTTTTTTAAAGAAGACCATCGATGAATCAAATGATTTACTAGATGAAAATATAGATAAAAAATATAGATAATTTGTATCTATATTTTTTTATTTTATTGGGACAATAATTATTGAGGTGATTTTAATGAGGAATAAAAAGAAAGTATTAGGACTTCTTTTTGTATTAGCTTTTTCTCTTTTGTTATTGTTCCCTTTTAAGATATCTTCGGCTTTAGAAGATCCAAATAATAATCAGTTTACTTTAAAACCACTGCCTTATAAGTATGATGCCTTAGAGCCCTATATTGATGCTGAAACAATGAGAATTCATCATGATAAACATCAAAAGGCTTATGTTGATAATTTAAATAAGGCTCTTGAAAAACATCCTGAACTGTATTCTAAGGGGTTAGAAGGCCTCCTAACCGATTTAAATTCTATACCAGAAGATATTAGGCAGACTGTTATAAATAATGCTGGCGGGGTTTATAACCATGAATTCTTTTGGTGCATAATGTCTCCAACTCATAATCAAATGCCTACTGGAGATTTATTAAAGGAAATTGAAAGTACCTTCGGATCTTTCGATAAATTTAAAGAAGAATTTAAACAGGCTGCTTTAGGTAGATTTGGTTCTGGCTGGGCATGGCTAGTAAAAGATAAAAATAATAAATTATCGATTATTAGCACTGCAAATCAAGATGCACCAATTTCCTTAGGGTTAAAGCCAATAATAGGAATAGATGTATGGGAACATGCTTATTACTTAAAATACAGAAACGAAAGAGGAAAATACATAGACAACTGGTGGAAGGTTGTTAATTGGGAAGAAGCAGGAAAGAATTTTACAAAGTAAAATTCAGTATTGAGTGTGAAGGGTGGAGTTTGGAGTTAATATCCTAAAAAATGAGTTGCTTCATAAATTAATAATGAAACAACTCATTTTTATATTACTTTATATTATGAAATTTTTTATTTCTTGAAAATTAAACTCCACACTCCAAACACTCCACATTAATTAAAATATGGTGTTTTGCTCTTCCTTATCAAATAAATGAATCTTATTAGGATCAATTCCAAACTCTATAGTATCTCCTATGTTATAATCTGCACCTGACATAGATTTAATAATGAAGTTAGCATTGTCTTTCTTAATATGAATATATGTCTCAGCACCTAAGTTTTCTTTTATATCAACTTCTGCAGTAAATTTAACTACACCCTCTTTAGCTAAATCTTCTTTTGTATGATATAAATTTTCTGGTCTTATTCCAACAATAACTTCAATATTTTCTGCCTTCTTTTCTTTAATAAATTTTACTTTTTCTTCTGGAATTTCAACTAATTTATCAAAGATTTTAACATATTGCTTTCCATTTTTAACTAAATTTTCTCCATAAGTCATATTCATTTGTGGACTTCCTATAAAACCTGCAACAAATAAATTCGCTGGGTGATTATATATTTCTCTTGGTGTAGCAACTTGTTGTATTACACCATCCTTCATTACAACTATTCTTGTTCCTAAAGTCATAGCTTCAGTTTGGTCATGAGTAACATATATAAATGTTGTGTTTAGCTTATTATATAATTTTGATATTTCTATTCTCATTTGAACTCTTAGTTTTGCATCTAGGTTTGATAGAGGTTCGTCCATTAAGAATACCTTAGGATTTCTAACTATGGCTCTTCCCATAGCAACCCTTTGTCTTTGACCTCCTGATAAAGCCTTTGGTTTTCTATCTAAAAGATGCTCAATATCTAATATTTTTGCAGCTTCTCTAACCTTTTCATCAATTTCATTTTTTGGTAACTCTCTTAATTTTAATCCAAAAGCCATATTTTCATATACAGTCATATGAGGATATAATGCATAGTTTTGGAAGACCATAGCTATATCTCTATCTTTAGGTGGTACATCATTTACTAATTTATCATCAATATATAATTCACCTCCAGTTATTTCTTCCAAACCAGCAATCATTCTTAATGTTGTTGATTTACCACAACCTGAGGGACCAACAAAGACTATAAACTCTCTATCCTCAATATCTAAGTTAAAGTTATCAACTGCCTTAAAGCCATTTTCATATACTTTGTCAATATTTTTTAATTTTAATCCTGCCATTATTCTCTCTCCTTAATACTTTTATTTATAAAATAGCAATGGATTAATTTTTTTAATTAAATCTGTTAATTTTTCATCCATTGCTAATTGAAATCCTACTAATTCATCAGACTTTTTAATCATTATAATTTTATTCTTAAAGCCTGTCTCATCTAAGCAAGCCTTAATAATTTTAGTATTTTTATTATTTATATCCTGGTATTCTTTAATACTTATAATATTATTTATGTTAAAGCTTCCAAGTTCTTTTCTTACGCTTTTATTTTTTATCTTATATATTGATATTTCATCCCCTGTAAGCTCATATTCATATTCAATAATAATTTTTCTTGATACTATAAAGTTAATCAAATATAAAATTAAAAATAGTACTAATAAAAATATATTTCTAATTATAAGTGATAGAATAGCTAATATTATTAATGCTTTTGATATTATACTTAGAACTTTTTCAAATTTAGAGTAGTCCTTAGTTTGAAACTGTTCATAGAAATACTCCATTCCACCCCTCCTATACGTTTACAATTCTTAGCTTTATTATATTTCTTTTATATTCATTTTCAATATTTTAAGAAGTTTTTTTTCTTTTTTCTAACTTTATTACTAATTAGATCATAATTTTATTGTTAAAAGTTACAACTTTTCCAATGATAGTTTAATATTAAAAAATAAAAAGGACCACCTGAAACCAACAGCTTAATTATACATTGATTTCAGGCAGCCCCTTACTACTTATTCCTTCTTATTAGATTTTAAACAATATTTACTACTGATAACCTATGAAGAGCTCTTGTTGCCATAATATATTTTATTAAGTTATCTGTATCCTTATCAAAGTTAACAATAATAACAGCATCGAATTCTAATCCCTTTGCAAAATATGATGGCACTATAACTTTTCCGCCCTTATATATTATGTCTTCATTTGCAAAAGCATTTATATTAATATGTTTTTTTAATTCTGGTGCTATTTTTTCTAGATCATTTTTATCTCTAGTAATTATTGCAACATTTTCATATTCTTCTTCCTCATAATCTTCTAATAAATTTAATAGGACTTCTATTAAATCCTCTTTATCATCCTTTGGTACTGATGTTTCTAAAACATCAAACTCTCCCCTTCTTACAAAGGGAACTACTGAATTTTCATCAAGGAACTTATTTGCATATTCCATAATTTGATAGGTTGATCTATAACTTTTATTAAGTTCAAATAATTGATGTAAGTTATTAAATAGTTCTTCTAGCCTAAGCATTGCCGGCACTTCTTCCGCTCTAATTAATCTTTGGTTAGCATCACCAACAATTGTATAGCTTCTGCAGCCTGTAAATTCCTTTAGTGCAATAAATTGAAGCATATTAAAATCTTGAGCTTCATCTATAACTATATGTTTTATTTCATTACTTGATTTTTTGCCCTCTAGTTTAACCATTAAATATAAAAGTGCAGCTAAATCTAAGTATGATAATTCACTTACATTGATAAAGTTCTTATATATATCTATAACACTTTCATTTTCTATCCAAGCTGAAATTTCTTTCTTTGTTTTAATAACTTCAGCAATAACATCTCTTATAGCTAATCTTCTTCTATATTCAATATTATTTTCTTCTACCATTAATTCTTCTGCTGTTAATTTTTCTCTTGCTTCCTTAGCCTTTAAGTTAATTTTTCTTACTTCTTCATCTCTTCTGTCTTTGATTTTTGAAATAAGCACCCTCTTTATTTTTTGACTTCTTCTAAATATAGGCATATATTCGTAATACTTATTAAACAGTTCCTTAACCTCTTCCTCTGAGACAATTTCTTCCCCCATAAATATAACAGGTTTCACTTTAAAGTAGTTATTTTCAATTTCTTTAATTTTATTATCTAGTTCTTCAATAAATTCTTTTGAGGATTTATATTTTATTTCTTTTATAACTTCTTCATTTCCATTTAAAACTTCTTCTAAATAAGAGGTTGGAGTTTTTATATTTTCATTTAAGCCTATTTCTTTATAAACATAAGAAGTGAAGGTTTCATTCATTACTGCTGTTTCTCCTAGGTTAGGAAGAACTTCTGATATATAATCCATAAATATATCATTTGGCCCTAGAATAAGAACTTTATTTGCCAGCTGCTTTCTAAAGTTGTACAGTAGATAAGCTACCCTATGCAAAGCAATTGTAGTTTTTCCAGAACCTGCAACTCCGTTAACTACAACAACTTTATTTCTATCAGCTCTTATTATTTCATCTTGTTCCTTTTGTATTGTAGTTACTATATCCTTTAGTTTTTCTCCTGATCTTGAAGATAAAACTAATTGTAATATTTCATCTTGAATATTTAAATCAGAATCAAAGTATCCTTCTAACTTTGCTTTCTTTATTATTAATTGTCTTCTTGATGCTATTTCTACATCAACTTCCCCCACAGGGCTTTTATAGCTTGTCTTTCCTAGCATACCTTTATAAAACAGAGAAGCTACTGGGGCCCTCCAATCTACTATTACCGGCTCAAGTCTTTCATCCTGATTAAGCCCATATCTACCTATATAAAGTTCCTCTAAAATTCCATCATCTATAAAACCTATTTTTCCAAAGTAAGGTGATTCCTTTAATTTTACTAATTCTAATAACCTTTTATCAATTGTCCTATATAACTCTTCAACTATATACCTTTCATGGTCAAAATACTCAATAACTCTATCTTCATCATCTTCATATTCTTCTATAAACTTTTTTCTATTGTTTACAATATGTTCTGAGATATCTTTTCTCTTTTCTATATATTTAATGGTTTCTTCATTTATGATATTTAAGGTATTTTCTAGGTTCTTTTCTTCTTTTAAAAATTCAAATTTATTCAAGGTCACTCCCCCTTTGAAATCTAAATATTAATTTTTAATAGAGAGTGCAGCAAATTATCGCAAACACTCTCTATTACGTCATTAATCTTCTATTGTTTCTTCTTTTTCTTCTTTAATTTTTTTATTTTTTAATTCTGGATATTTTTCATAAATAAACTCCATAAACTCGTCCCCAAATATAGTTTCTTTTTCTAACAAATATTCGGCTATCTTATCTAAAAGATCTCTATTTTCAATAAGAAGCTTCTTAGTATTTTCATGACAAGTTTTTATAATATTTAAAACTTCATCATCTATCATAGTGGAAGTTTGTTCACTACATTCTCTAACAGCTCTACCATCTAAGTATCTATTTTGAACAGATTCTAAAGCCATCATATCAAATTTTTCTGTCATTCCATAAAGGGTTACCATACTTCTTGCTGTTTGGGTTGCCCTCTCAATATCGTTAGAAGCTCCTGTTGTGACTAAGTTAAATACTACCTCTTCTGCAGACCTTCCACCTAGCATAACCATTATTTGATTTATTAACTCTTCCTTTGATACTAGGTATTTTTCTTCTTCAGGTAACTGCATAGTATAACCTAAAGCTCCCATAGTTCTTGGAACTATTGTTATTTTGTGAACTGGATCTGCTCCTTCTAATAAAGCTGCTACTAATGCATGCCCTACTTCATGGAAGGCAACAATTCTTTTTTCCTTTGGTGAAAGGATTCTATCTTTCTTTTCCTTACCTGCTATTATAACTTCAACAGCTTCTCTTAAATCTTCCTGCATAACCACATTTCTACCGTGTTTAACAGCTCTTAAAGCTGCTTCATTTACCATATTGGCTAAATCTGCCCCCACAGCACCAGGTGTGCTTTTGGCTATTTCTTCAAGATTAACATCTTCACCTAGTTTTACATCCTTTGCATGCACTTTTAATATATCTATTCTTCCCTTTAAATCTGGTCTATCTACTATAACCCTTCTATCAAATCTTCCTGGCCTTAATAGGGCTTTATCTAAAATTTCTGGTCTATTTGTAGCACCAAGAATAACTATTGCCTTTGTAGAATCAAAACCATCCATTTGTGTTAATAATTGATTTAAAGTCTGCTCTCTTTCATCATTAGTTTGAAGTTGTGAATCTCTACTTTTTCCTATTGAATCTATTTCATCTATAAATATTATACAAGGTGCATTTTTTTCAGCTTCCTGGAAAAGATCCCTTACTTTAGCCGCTCCCATACCAGCAAACATTTCAACAAAGTTTGAACCTGAAATTGATAAAAAGGGTACATTAGCTTCCCCAGCTACTGCTTTTGCTAGTAATGTTTTACCTGTTCCCGGAGGCCCTACTAATAAGGCACCCTTTGGAAGTTTTGCACCAATATCTACATATTTTTCTGAATTATTTAAGTAGTCTATTATTTCCTTTAATGACTCCTTTGCTTCATCCTGGCCAGCAACATCATCAAAAGTAATTTTAATATCTTTTTCCCTATATACCTTTGCATTGCTTTTTCCAAACTTCATCATAGGTGAGCCACCCATTCTTCCACCCATTTTTGAAAGGAAGAATCTTAATATAAAAAAGAATATTACAGGCGCTATTACCCAAGTAAGTATAAATTCTGTTATATAGTTATTTTGTACTGTTCTCGCAGTAAATTCCACATCATTTTCTATTAGAAATCCTACTAAATTATCATCATCTAAATTACCTGTATATAACAGCTTACCATTATTTCTTTCACTGTCTTCCTTAGGAATAATATCTATTTCGCTTGGAGAAATTATAACTCTTTCAACTTGATCTGTTTCTACCATTTCTATAAAAGTATTATAATTAACCTCTTCTGTTGTAATAAAGTTTTTTGTGGTACTAAAAATATATATAAATATAAATGCAGTTATTGCATACCAGAGTATATATTTTTTATTTTTATTATTTCTATTTTCTCCTGTGTTTTTATTTTGCATAGTTTCTTCCTCTCATTTTATGATTTATTTTATTTTTCCGAATTCACTGAAAGGATATACTTTTATTTGGGCTTTCCCATCAATATCCTCACCATCTATGTATGGATTATCCCAGTATCTCGAATCTTTTGAAATGAGCCTATTATCTCCTAAAAAGAAATACTTTCCTTCAGGAACTTCGTATTCTCCGTTAAATTTATCTTCAGTGCCTATATAATCTTCTTCTAGTTTTTCTCCATTTATATAAACTACTCCATTTTCAATTTTAATTTTATCTCCTGGTAAACCAATAAGTCTTTTTATTAAGGATTCCTGCAATTCATCAGAGTAAAATACTAAAATATCTCCTCTTTTTAAGTTATCCAAGTT
>JAAYOT010000079.1 GCA_012520205.1 Clostridiales bacterium | reverse complement strand
TTATTTAATAATTATTTATACTTCTTAGTTCTTAGCTGCATTCTTGAAGATTCTTGGAACTCCAACTGAGTGGTGCTCTACTCCTGAAACATTACCCTTAATCATTACAGCATTACCTTTTTGATATATAGGGAAGATAACAGCTTCATCCATAGCCATTTTTTCTGCTTCTTTTAATGCTTCCCATCTAGCTTCAGGATCTAATGAAAGATCACCATCTTTTGCTGATTTAATTATTGCATCATATTCTGCATTTGACCATGAACCATAGTTGTTAGAACTATCTGTAGTCCACATATCTAAGTATGTCATTGGATCAGCATAATCAGGACCCCAACGAGTTAATACAACTTCATAATCTCCAGCTTGCATTCTTTCAACTCTATTTTTCTTAGGCATTACTTCAAGTTCTATTGTTACTCCTGGTAAAGTTTCTTGAACTTCTGCTTGAATAAATTGAGCTACGTTTTGAGCTGATTCAGTATCTTCTACCATCAGTTTATATGAGAATGTTTCTTGTCCTAATTCTTTCTTAGCTTTTTCAAAGTATTCCTTAGCTTTTTCTTTATCTGTAGATAGGTAAGGTTCTATACCTTCTCTAAAGTCTTCTCCATCTGGTCCTGTAGCAAGTAACTTTGGAACTGCAAAATCTGCTACTATTGAACCATCTTTTAATATATTGTTAACTACTGCTTCTTTATCAAAAGATAAGGCAAGTGCTTTACGTAAGTTTTCATTTTCTAATCCCTTAACCTTTTGGTTAGGTGAAATAAACCATAAGAATCCTGCTGCAACATTATTGAACTCTGGATCACCCTTGAATTGTTCTACTTGTTCTCCTGCAAGTGTTGCAACATCTAAGTCACCATTTTGATATGCAAGCATTGTTTGTTGTGCTTCTTTAATTACTTGGAATTGAATTCCGTCTAACTTAACATTTGCTGCATCCCAATATTCATCATTTTTTACTAATTCTACTGTTGTTGCTGCTGGCTCATAAGAAGAAACCTTATATGGACCATTAGCTAAAACAGCATCTGCATTTTTGAATCCAGCAATACTTGCCATAAATGCATATTCACTAGCTGTTTTTGGATCAGCAAGACGTCTCCAAGCAAATACGAAGTCATTTGCTGTAACTGGTGTTCCATTTGACCATTTTGCATCCTTTAATTTAAATGTATAAGTTAATCCATCTTCACTTTTTTCAGCTGATTCTGCCATGGCATAAATTGTATTACCTTCTGCATCAACAGAATATAACCCCTCTGTAATAGCAGCAATAACTTCAAATGAAGTTCCATCTGTAGCAATTTGTGGATCCATTGATGCAACTTCAACATCAAATTGTACTTTTAAAGTACTATCTGAAACTGCTGAACTGTTACCATTGCTTTCGCTTGCATTTTTTGTTCCACCACAAGCTACTAAGCTAAATGTCAATGACATTGCTACTGCCAATGACAATAGCTTGCAAACTTTTTTTCATTTTTATTACTTTTTATACGATTAATTATTAAATACAACTTTTGTAAATGTATTCAAAAGGGTGTTTTTTAACAATTTATTAATTTTTCCTTTTTTCATATTTTACTTATTTTGAAAACTTATCAATTCTTATTATTTAATATTAATCATATATTTTAATAAAATATAAAAAAAGGCCCTTACATAAATTAATTATGTAACAGCCTTTTCTTCTCTTTAATTATTAATTTAATAAAAACTAAGTTAAACTTGTCTAATTATTTTACTTCGCTAACCTTTAATAAGTTTGTAGTTCCTACTTCTGCTAATGGAACTCCTGCTACTATAATAACAGTATCTCCTTCTTTAACAAATCCATTTTCCTTAGCAACATTAATTGATTCTTCCATCATTTGGTCTGTTGATGTCATTTCATTTGAAACTACTGGATATACTCCAAAAGATGCAGCTAAGCCTTTTGCTACCTTTTCATATGGAGTTACGGCAACTATTGCGCAATCTGGTCTACATTGAGAAACTCTTCTTGCAGTTGATCCACTTTGCGTTGTTGTAATAATTGCAGATGCCTTTAATTCATATGATGCATTGGCAGCTGCTCTTGAAATAACACCAGCTGTTGCAGGTATATGTGATTTTGCTTTAGATGTTGCTATTTCATAGCGTAATTGTCTTTCAGCTTCTATTGCTATTTTAGCCATAGTTTCTACCGCTAATACTGGCCAATCTCCATTTGCAGATTCTCCAGATAGCATTATTGCATCTGTTCCATCATAAATTGCATTTGCAACGTCTGAAACCTCTGCTCTAGTTGGTCTTGGGTTTCTTATCATAGAATCTAACATTTGTGTAGCAGTTATAACTGGCTTTCCTGCTTCATTACATTTTTCAATTATCATTTTTTGTACAGCAGGTAGTTTTTCCATAGGAATTTCAACTCCTAGGTCTCCTCTTGCTACCATTATTCCATCAGATGCCTCTACAATAGCATTTATATTGTCAACACCTTCTTGGTTTTCTATCTTAGAGAATATTTTTATATCTTCTCCACCATTTTCAACTAATACTTTTCTTATTGCTTCAACGTCTGCTGCTTTTCTTATAAATGAAGCTGCAACGAAGTTTACTCCAATTTCACATCCAAATTTAAGGTCAGAAATATCTTTTTCTGTTAAAGCAGGTAAATTTATTGAAACTCCTGGAACGTTAACTCCTTTATGAGTTCCTACAAATCCTGTATTTAGAACTTTACAGTTAATTTTATTTCCTTCAACTGATTCAACTTTTAATCCAACTAAGCCGTCATCAATTAAAATAGTATCTCCAGGCTTAACATCATCTGCTAGTCCTTCATAAGTAACAGAGCATTTAGTAGCATCTCCAACTACATCTTCACCTGCATAAATTGTAAAGTCGTCTCCGCCTTTTAATTCAACCTTTTTAGGTTCAAATTTGCCTGTTCTTATTTCAGGTCCTTTTGTATCTAGCATTACTGCTATTTGCTTGTTATATTTATTTGATAATTCTTTAACTAATTTTATTCTCTTAGCATGTTCTTCATGATCTCCATGGGAGAAGTTATGTCTAGATACATTCATTCCTGCTTCTATTATTTTAGATAATATTTCTGGGGTATCGCTAGCTGGTCCTATTGTACACACCATCTTAGTTTTTCTCATATAATACACTCCTTCACTTTGGATATATTTTTTGTAATTAATAAATTTTATAATACTTTATAATCTATTTTATGATGAAATTACTTCTGATAATTCAAATAGATCCTCATCAAACTTTCTTTCTAATGCTAAAGCTTCATCTATATCTTCATCAATAATTTGATTATCTCTTATACCAATTACTCTTGAAGTTTTTCCTTCTAAAAGAACGTCTACTGCCTTAGCTCCCATTCTTGAAGCTAAAATTCTATCTGTTGCAGTTGGACTTCCACCTCTTTGAATATGACCTAAAACTGTAGATCTTGTCTCTATTCCTGTAACACCTTCAACGTATTCAGCTAATTCCTGAGCACCGCCTACTCCTTCTGCAAGTAAAATTAAATTATGCATTTTACCATTTCTTTTACCTTCAAGGATAACTTTACATAATTCATCTCTTGAAAATCCTTTTTCTGGAGTTATTATGTATTCTGCTCCACCTGCAATACCTGCATATAAAGCTAAGTCTCCACAATCTCTTCCCATTACTTCTAGTATAGAAACTCTTTCGTGAGAAGTAGATGTATCTCTAACTTTATCTATTGCATCTATTACTGTATTTAATGCTGTGTCAAATCCAATTGTAAAGTCAGTATAAACTAAATCATTGTCTATTGTTCCTGGTATTCCTACAGTTTTTACTCCTAGTTTTGATAGAAGCTTGGCCCCAGTGAATGAACCATCTCCACCTAATACTACTAGAGCATCGATGCTATAAGCTTTTAATATTTTTGCTGCTTTTTCTCTAACTTCTTCCTTCTTAAATTCAGGGCATCTAGCAGTTCTTAGGATTGTACCTCCTCTATGAATAATGTCTGCTACAGATGATCTATTCATTGGAAAAAGTTCTCCATTTATTAGACCTGCGTATCCTCTTTGAACTCCCATAACTTGAATTCCATGATGCAATGCAGTTCTAACAACTGATCTTATTGCAGCATTCATTCCAGGAGCATCTCCACCACTTGTTAAAATAGCTATTTTTTCTATGCCGTTTTTTTCCATGCCGTTTCCTCCTTAACACCATAGGGGCAAAGTTTGTCCCAACTTTTGCTTGAATAATCTTTTACTATTTATAATTATATTATTTACAATAATTATATCATTTACTGGTTTTAACTAAATTTACTAACTCTTTTTACTACTCATCTATTTTACTTTGAAGTTGAGTTTTATGCAACTAAAATAAAGTATAATTGCGATTTTTATCGACTTTTTTTATACTTTGCTATATCTATTATAACCTATTTTTATATATTTTATAGAATATTTAATTATTTTTATTAAACTTTCAGCTATCTTTACAAAATCCTCATTGTAATCTTTTACCTTTTTACAGTTTTCAAAAATTTCCCTAAATAATTTTATTATTTTTTCTTTTATCAATGGTAAATTTATAAAAGATTCAAAAAATTCTATAGATATAATAATTTAAAACTGCTTCATAACTAATATTATGAAACAGCTCTAATATAAACTAAAACCTGAAACCTGAAAATGGAAATCAAAAACTGTAAAAACTGCTGTTATTCCACCAGTCTAACATTATCTTCTCCCATAAGTTCCTTAAGATAACTAATTGCATCTGAATCTATATTTATCCAAATATCCCTAGGCCCTCTATATTGTTTCCTATCATTTGAAGTAAATAGGTAAACTGCAGTATCTCCCTTATATTCTTCAGGAATTGCTCTTGCTTCTTTTATAAAGGCCTTTGCATGATTCATATTTTCTACTTTTATATAAACCTTTGATGAATTTATTTTTTCTAAAGGCTCTATAGTTTCACATATAAGTTTTGGTAGTTCATCCTCTTTGATGCTTATTCTTCCCTTAATAACTACTAGGCTATCTTCCTTTATAGATTCTCTTACCCTATCTAAAGTTTTAGGAAACACTATAACTTCTATAGTCCCTGTTAGGTCTTCTAGCTGTAAGAATGCCATCATAGTATTATTTCTTGTTATTTTCTGATTTACAGAAGCAAGGATTCCACCAAGAACAACCCTTTGCTCGTCGTGAATTATGTCATCAGGTATTTCTATATTTCCATAAGAGTCTTTTATTATTTCATAAGATTTAAATACCTTTTCTATATTTGTTGAAGTTTGAACTTTAAGGCTATAAACATATTCATCTAGTGGGTGACCAGATAAATATAGACCAGTCATTTCCTTTTCCATTGCTAAAAGATTCTTTTTAGAAAATTCTTTTATGTTTGGATAAGTAATTTCTGGTGACTCTATTATATCCTCATCTAAACCAAAGAGACTTATTTGACCATCTATATTTCGTTTCTTTTCACTTGAAATTCCATCCATTAATTTTTCATAAACAGCCAATAATCTTGATCTAAATACTTTAAAGCAATCTAAAGCTCCAGCCTTTATTAAACTTTCTATGGCTCTTTTATTAACTGCAGACAAGTCTAATTTATTTATAAAGTCCATTAAAGATTCAAAGGTCCCCTTTTTATTTCTTGAATCTACTATGGATTCTACAACATTGTAGCCAACATTTTTTATGGCAGCTAATCCAAATCTTATTTTATCCCCCTTAACTGTAAACTTTGAATAACTTTCGTTTATATCAGGAGGTAAAACTTGTATTCCTAAACTTTCAGCAAAATTTATATAATTAGCAACCTTTTCACTTATTCCCATAACAGAATTAAGCATTGCGGCTATTGTTTCTACTGGATAGTATCTCATTAAGTATGCTGTTTGATAGCCTACTATTGCATAAGCTGCTGCATGAGACTTATTGAAGGCATAACTTGCAAAGTCCATCATTTGGTCAAAAATCTTATTTGCAGCTTCTTCTGAAATCCCATTTCTTAAACAGCCTGGGACCTCAACAGTTCCATCCTCATTTGCAATACCATAAATAAAGTTCTTTCTTTCCTCTTCCATAACCTTATGCTTTTTCTTAGACATAGCCCTTCTAACAAGGTCACTTCTTCCCATTGAATATCCTGCAAGCTTCATAACTATCTGCATAACTTGCTCTTGATATACTATAACTCCGTAAGTAACATCTAAGATATCTTCAAGTTCTGGAGTAACATATTTAATCCTATCAGGATTTTTCTTTCCTTCTATATAGTTGGGGATTTCTGCCATAGGACCTGGTCTATATAAGGAAATTCCTGCTATGATATCTTCTAAGGAGTCTGGCTTTAGTTCCTTCATAAAGGAGGTCATCCCTGGTGACTCTAATTGGAAAACTCCTGCTGTCTTTCCTTCACCAATCATTTTATAAACCTCTTGATCATCAAAGTCTATTTTATCTAAGTCTAGGACTATCCCCCTATTTTCTTCTACCATTTTTACTGCATCGTTTATTACAGTTAAGGTTCTTAGCCCTAAGAAATCCATCTTTAAAAGACCTAATTCTTCTAAAGTTGTCATATCAAATTGTGCAACAATAGAATCTTCATTCTTTTGAAGGGGTACGTATTCAACTAATGGTCTTGATGCTATTACAACTCCTGCTGCGTGAGTTGATGAGTGTCTTGGAAGTCCTTCTA
>JAAYOT010000078.1 GCA_012520205.1 Clostridiales bacterium | reverse complement strand
CTTCTAACATCCTTAATGCCTGTTATAGAAGACCTAATAGGCTTAAAGTTTATGGATAAGATCGGTGCTGCTTTTGGTAGTTATGGTTGGAGTGGAGAATCGCCAAAGCTTCTTAAAGAATATTTAGAAAAGGCTAAAATTAAGGTTGTTCAAGAGGAATTAAAGGTCAAGTATATGCCTGATGATAATGAGTTAGAGCAGTGTTTAGAATACGGAAAAAAATTTGCAGAAAAGATTCTTGCAGAATTTTAAAAATTAAAGATAAACATGTCAGGAATGCTTTTGTTCTTCCTGACATGTTTAATTTCTATTTGAGAAAATATCTATTCAAGGAATTTCTAGGTGAGTTGAATTTGGAGAAGGGTATGCAGACCTTTCTACAATAGCAAGATAATTTGTTATTCTGTAGAAACTTTATTTTTTATAGAATAGTTATAAATTTTGTGATTGAAGTCACAGAATAAAAAATCTATTTAGGTATAATATTAATAATTGATAATTTATAAAAATAGTTTGAAAAGTTAATCTTAACAAGTCTGAAAGGTTGATGAAATTTGGAAAAGAAAATTATAGATTTAAAAAAATCAGTCTATGAATTAGATAAGGAGAATCCGGAAGTAAGTATAATATTGGCAAGTGTAGGATTTGAAGTTCTACTACAAAGACCTGCCATGCTAGCAACAGCAGGAAGAGTTATGACTATACCAAAGGCTTCTAAAAAGAAAAATATACCCTTAGAAAAAATTAAAGAAGCTTTTATTGATAAGGGTTACGAAATAATAGAATAAAATAAATTAAGATTTTATTAAAGCTATTTACTTTGAAAAGAAAATAGACTATCTTAATAAATATTGGGTGTAAAATAAATAATATATAAATAAAAATATGGTGTTGCCTATGGCAGCACCATATTTTTATTCAAAAAGCAGTTACTTAGACTTCCTAAAGGCTAAAGGGGTTTTTCCATGAACCTTTTTAAACATTTTCACAAAGTTTCCACAATAGTTATACCCAACTTTCTTAGAAATTTCTTCAATACTTAAATCAGTTGCGGATAATAAATTTTCTGCAATGGCCATACGAAGAGAATTAGTATATTCTCCAATTGACATATGATAATGGGAAGAAAAGCCTGCCTTTAATTTTTGTTCATTTAAGAAAACTCTCTTGCTTAAGTTTTTAATAGTTGGTGGATTGCAAGCTTCCTTTGTTAATATATCATGAGCTTTTTGTATTGCATTAATATCCGAAGCAGTCAATGTAATTCTCCTGTTTTTTCCTATTCTCACATCTCCATAATTTATTTGATTTGTAAAAGTATTTTCAGGTGAACTATAAATTTCATTGGTGATGATGGCTAAGGATTCTAAAATTTTGCTTTCTAAATAAATTGGTGTTAAAGAATCCTTAAGAGCTAGTCCCTGCAACTGTTGAATTATTGATACTATTTCTAGAGGAAGATATGGATAGGTATAATTATAAATAAAACTATTAAAACTAATGGAGTTGGGGAATTCTGGATGAATGATATCATCAAAATATTTTTTATATATTGTTATCTCTGCTCCATGAAAATGCTGTCCTTTTTTCCAAACCTGTTTTCCTTGAATATTTTTTTCAATTGTAAAGAAAGAAGAAGGGGTAAAAGAAGAAACAGGGGTATTTTCTATTTTAAATTCTGTAACTCCAGTATAAACAGTTCCAAAACGCATAAGCTCTTCATTATGATCAAAGGAAATAGAAAAATCCTTTGCAATAGTATAATCCCCAATACTAAAATCATAATATCCTTTTCGGCTATACTTAATAAAATGTCCAAATTCCGGTCTAGATTCATTTTTATATATTATGCGATTTTCTTCAGGGAAGGGTGAAAAGGTCATTTCCTTCAATACAAGTTGCTGAAATTCTAAGCTTGATTTTGAAAGCATCTAATAGTCTCCTTATTAATAAAATTTAATCTTTTATCTAATAATATATATGATATTAATTATAGCAGAAAATAATAAATTTATAAGTAAAATTATCATATTAGATGATAAAATTATTAAAATAGTTGCATATATTGAAGTGAGAATGAATATCATATACAATCAGCTTATGATAATTAATTTCAATAAAGAGAGATTAGAAAGAGAGCGTGGATTAATAATGAAGAAAAATTTATTAAAAACATTAGTAGTTTCTTGTTTAACTGCAATGATGCTTGTAGGTTGCGGAAGTAATGCAGCAGAACCAAAGGAAGAAACAGCAGAAAAAACTGTAACTGTAACTGATGTTAGAGGAGAAGTGGAAATACCAGAAAGTCCAGAACGAATAGTGGATTTAAGTGGAAATAGTGATATTTTATCAATACTTGGATACTCAGTTATAGGAACAGCAAATAGTGATGCTTACGATTACACTAAGTTCCCTGCATACTTAGAAGAAACCTTAAAGGGAGCGGAAATTTTAGGTTACAGCATGCAGGATACAATGGATATAGAAGCTGTTATGAACCTAAATCCAGATTTAATTATAATTTCAACAGTACAAGAAAAAATGTATGATCAATTAAAGGAAATAGCTCCAACAGTAATGATTCAATTAGAAGCATTAAATTGGAAGGAAGACGTAAGGGCTTTTGCAAAAGTATTTAATAAGGAAGATCTAGCAAATGAATGGCTTGCAAACTATGAAGCTAAAGCAGTTGAAGAAGGAAATAAAGTAAAAGAAGAGTTTGGTGAAGATACAACTTATCTTTCATTCCTAGCAAGTGGTGGACAATTCTTTATATTTGATGGAGCAGGTTTTGGTGATGTATTATACAAGGATATGGGACTAGCTAAACCAGCAGGAATGCCAGAACAAAGTGATATAAGCCTTCCAGTAGTTACATATGAAGGTTTAGCAGCAATAGAAGCAGATTATATATTTGTAATAGCAACTGATGAAGATTTAGCACAGCTTGAAAGCAATGCAATTTGGAATAACCTACCTGCAGTTAAAGAAGGTAAAGTAGTTAAATTACCAGCTTCACCATACTTTAACCAAGGTTATAGTTCAATAGGAAGAGATTTATTAGTAGATGAAATAGGTGAAATGTTAAATGGAACAAAGTAAAAAACATACAATGACCTTTACAATTTGCAGTATGTTACTTTTAATAGGAGGACTGGTTCTAGCCATAAGGCTGGGATCTGTCCCTATTGGCTTTTCGGAAATTTTTGACAGTATCTTTAATTACAGTGAAACTTTGGAACTTATGTTAGTTAGAGATGTACGTATTCCAAGAGCCCTTTCTGTATTATTTACAGGAGGAATTTTAGGAGTAACAGGAGCAATGATACAGGGAGTTACTAGAAATCCCATAGCAGAACCTTCAATTTTAGGGGTTAGCCAGGGAGCAACCTTAGTTATTGCAGTATTTTATGCACTAGGGATAACCATAAATACTTCAAATGTTATGGCAGCAGCCTTTATAGGAGCCTTAGCAACAGGTTTAATAGTTTTAGGATTTATATCTAAAAAGGCAAATAATAATTCAATTGCCAAGATACTTTTAGCAGGAACAGCTATGAGTACATTTTTTATTTCTTTAACAACTATAATTGGACTTTTATCTAACCAAGCACAAATGATTGGCTTTTGGGTTTCTGGAGGCTTTAGAAATGCAAGCTGGTCAGATTTTAAATTAGTTTTTATATTTGGAATTATTGGACTTATAATAGCAATTTTATTATCACCAAAAATAAATATTTTAAATCTTGGAGATGACGTTGCCATAGGCCTGGGGGAAAATCCAGAAAAAATAAGGTTTTTTAGCCTAATTGTAATGATACCAATGTGTGCAGCAGCAGTTGCTGTAGGTAAAAACATTGCTTTTGTTGGTCTTATTGTGCCACAAATAGTAAGAAAATTATTAGGAGAAGATTATAGAAAGAATATACCTTGTTCATTTTTACTTGGGGCAGTTCTTTTAACATATGCAGATATAGCGGCAAGAATGTTATTTGACCCTTATGAAACTCCTATTGGAGTTTTCACATCATTAATAGGAATACCATTTTTTATAGCAATAGCTAGAAAGGAGAGAGGATAATGAAGAAAAATAAATTTAAAATAGTTTTTACAATTTTATTTGCTTTATTACTTATCTCCTTTTTCGTCACCTTATGCTGGGGAACATATAAAGTATCTGTAGGAGAAGTTATAAATACCTTATTAGGAAAGGGTACAAAGCTTCAAAATGCAGCAATTTTAAATCTTAGGCTGCCAAGAATGTTAGTTGGAATTTTTGTAGCTATTGCCTTATCAACAGCAGGTTCAGTTCTGCAAACTATAACTAAAAATGATTTAGCTGACACAGGAATAATAGGAATAAATGCAGGAGCAGCAGTTGCAGCAGTACTATTTATTACATATCAAACAGCCAATTACTATAGTGAACTTGGAGAATTATCTATTTATGTTCTTCCTTTTATGGCGGTAGTTGGTGCTGCAGTTTCAGCCTTTGCCATGTATATGCTATCAAGCAGAAATGGAATTAGGCCCAAAAGACTTTTATTAATTGGTATAGGCATTAATGCAGGTCTTAATGCCTTTATTACTTTCTTTACCTTTAGAGGCGGCGTTGGAGATTATAATAGAGTATTAGTATGGACATCAGGAAGCTTGTGGGGTGCAGGCTGGAGTTATGCCAAAGTGATTATTCCAATAGTTTTATTAATGTTTATAGTAGTATTATTGAATCATAAAAAGTTAGATGTTTTAAATCTTTCCGATGAACTTTCCATATCCCTTGGATTAAACTTAGAAAAAGAAAGAAAGAGATTTTTAACCTTTGCAGTAATATTAGCAGGAAGTGCCACAGCTTTTGCAGGAAATATTGGATTTTTAGGACTAATATCACCTCATATAGCAAGAAAATTAGTAGGGCCTTATCATAAAAATTTTCTTGTAATATCAGCTATGATTAGTACTATTATAATTCTTCTAGCAGATGCAGTTTCAAGAAATCTATTTTCCCCAATTGAAATACCAGTGGGGATAACTGTGTCAGTATTTGGAGTACCATACTTTATTTATTTAATGATGAAGGAGAAATAATTATGGAAGCTATTAGTGTAAAGAATTTATCAGTTTCATATG
>JAAYOT010000077.1 GCA_012520205.1 Clostridiales bacterium | reverse complement strand
TGAATCCTGTGCAAAAGCAACATTTATTCCTGCTTCCATAAATTCCTTTACTCTAGTTAATCCACGACGTTTTGGATATAAGTCTTGACGTCCTTGAAGATATGCATTTTCAGTAGGACAAGATACAAAGTTCATCTTGCTCTTTTTAAATAAATCTATCATTCTATATGCATAAGAGTTGTCTGCTGAACCAAAGGAGCAAGTGTGGCTTGCTGTTGTTTTCTCGCCATAGTCTTCCATAAGAACAAGGGCATTTAACAGCTCAACAAAACGTGATTGTGGATCATCTGTTTCATCACAGTGAACATCTATAAGTTTTTCATATTTTAAGGCAAGTTCAACTATATCATGAACAGACTTTTCTCCAAACTCTCTAGCAGGCTCATAATGTGGAATTCCTCCAACAACATCAGCACCCATCTTTAGAGCTTCTTCTACCAAGTCACGTCCACCTTTATATGTATACATTCCTTCTTGTGGGAAGGCTATTGTTTGAATTTCGGCCACATTTCAATTGCTTCAAAAAGAGTTCCTGAGCCAGCACCTTGTTGTCCAAGCTCAGATAATGTATAAACATAATCTAAATGTAAATGTGGATCTACATAAGGAGCAGTAACTAATTTACCACCTAAATCAATAACCTCATCTGCTGGACCAAGGTCTTTACCTATTGCCTTGATAATTCCATTATCAACTAAAATTTCCTTTGCATCTTTATGACCATAAATAACTGCGTTTATAAATTTCTTCATTTTTTCCTCCTGATATTTTATTGTCTTATCTACCTATAAATGAAATAAATAATGAATAAATAAAAAATGTGTATAAACAAATGGAGGAAATATGAAAAAGGAAAAGTTTCCATGGTTGTATCTATTGATTTTATCAAGTGTTACTTTTATAGGAATTTTATCAGAACTAGTGCCATCAGGTATATTACCTGAAATGAGTAGCGGATTACAGGTATCCTATTCAGCTATAGGTTTTTTAGTTAGTATTTATGCAATTGCATCTGCAGTTGGGACAATCCCCTTAATAACTTTAACTATGCCTATGAATAGAAAAAAGTTGTTAATGATATTACTAATTATATTTGGAATTTCTAATTTAGTAATAGCATTTTCAAGCTCATATTTTATAATATCAGTTGCAAGGCTTGCAGGAGGTATTTCAGCAGGTGTTTTATGGCCAATGGTTTCAGCCTATGCTATGCGTTTAGTACCATCAAATTTACATGGTAGGGCAATTGCAGTAACAATGTCAGGAAGTACATTAGGTCTTGGTATTGGTTTGCCTATTATGACAACTATTGGTACAAAACTAGGATGGAGAATGGAATTTGCTATATTGGCAGGTATTATATTTTTAATTGCAATTTTAGGTCAGGTATTCTTACCAGCTGTTCCAGGAGAAGAAAGAACATCTGCTAATTCACCACTTTACATAATAAAGAATAAATCTGTTATGGTTTGCTTAGTTGTAACATTACTTACAATAATGGCTCATTACGGATTATATACATATATTTCACCACTAGTTGATTATTTTGGAGTTAAGGGGGGAATTAATGTTATTTCAGTTATCTTTGGAATTGGTACTATAATATCAGTTATTATAGCTGGTAAGGTTGTAGATACACATCTTGGAGAGTTAATTGCTTTCATGTTGGTTTTAGCTTTTGGTTCAATGATAATGTTTATTATGTTTAAAGGAATGTTTATTATCTCACATATAGCATTTTTATTATGGGGTATTTCTTTTG
>JAAYOT010000076.1 GCA_012520205.1 Clostridiales bacterium | reverse complement strand
TTTATTTCTTTTTGGATGTATAATTTTTAACAGTGTATTGTGATAAAAATAACAATATTAAGGAGGATATTAAATGTTTAATGAAGAGATTAATAAGGTTGCCTCGGGAGCAAAGGCAAAGGTAGAATTATTAAAAACTAATAAGACTGGCTATTTTATTAGTTCAATGTTAGCTGGAATTTATGTTGGAATTGGAATTATGTTAATTTTTACAATTGGAGGATTGTTAAGTTCAGCTAACTCTCCTGCAGGTAAAATTGTTATGGGATTATCATTTGGCATAGCCTTAAGTTTAGTTATATTTGCGGGAGCAGAATTATTTACGGGAAATAATTTTATAATGGCTATTGGGGCATTAACAAAAGCAGTTTCTTGGTTAGAGGCAGTTAAGATATGGATAGTAAGTTTTATTGGAAACTTACTTGGCTCAATACTTGCAGGATTAATGTTTGTTCAAGCTGGATTAGCTTCTGGATCAACGGGAGAATTTATAGCAAAAACAAGTGCTGTAAAGATGTCACTACCTGCAAATGAATTATTTTTTAGGGCCATGTTTTGCAACATGCTAGTATGCTTAGCCATATGGTGTAGCTTTAAATGCAAGGAAGAGACAGCTAAATTGATAATGACATTTTGGTGTTTATTTGCCTTTATAACTATTGGTTTTGAGCATAGTATTGCTAATATGACTTTACTAACAATAGGACTTGCAGCTCCTTTTGGTCAAGCAGTAAGTATTGGAGGATATATTTATAATATTTTAATAGTCACTCTAGGTAATATGGTTGGAGGAATTTTCTTATTGGCAGTACCTTATTACATAATATCTAGAAAGAAAAAAATAAACTAAGAGGTGTTTAAAATGGGATACAAGCTTAAAGTAGAAGAATTTAATAATGGATTAAAGGAGTTATCAAAAAAATATAAAATCTTTGCACCAAAGGTTTTAGAAGGAAAGGGAAGTTTTTCAGATACAGATGTAGTTAGATATGCTGAAATATCAAAAATAGAAGAAATAGAATTTAATAAGAAATCACAATTTTCATATAAAGAAGTACTACTTCCAATAACTCAAACCTTATTTTTCTTTACAGAAAATGAAGTAAAAGAACCAGAAGTTGATGAAAAATCAATATTAATATTTTTAAGAAGTTGTGACATACATTCTTTAAAAAGAATAGATAACATTTATTTAAAAAATAAATTTGAAGACCCTTACTACAAAAGATTAAGAGAAAAGGCTAAATTCATATTAATAGGCTGCGAAAAGAGCTTTAATAATTGTTTTTGTGTAAGTATGGGAACAAATAAAACAGATGAATATAATGCTTATATTAAGCAAAGTGGAGAAGAAGTTTATCTAGATATTAAAGATGAGGAATTTGATGAAATCTTTAAGTCATTAAGTAATGAAGAATTATATGTAAGCCCAGACTTTGTTGAAGATAATGAAATTCAAGTTAATATACCAGATAATTTAGAGTTAAAGGTTATGAAGTCAGCCATGTGGGATGAATACTCCGAAAGATGTATAGCCTGCGGTAGATGTAACTTTGTGTGTCCAACATGTACATGCTTTACTATGCAGGATATATTCTATAAGGATAATGGCAAAGTTGGAGAAAGAAGAAGGGTATGGGCTTCATGTCATGTAGATGGATATACAGATATGGCAGGTGGACATAGCTTTAGAAAAGATAAAGGACAAAGAATGAGGTTTAAAGTTCTTCATAAGGTATATGATTACAAAAAGAGATGGGGCTATCATATGTGTGTAGGCTGTGGAAGATGTGATGATATATGTCCACAATATATATCTTTCTCAAATTGTGTGAATAAATTAGAAAAGGCTATGGATGAGGTGACTAAAAATGACTAAGAATGAATATTTACCATTTATATCAGAAATATTAGATGTTATTGAACATACAGAAATAGAATATACTTTTAGAATGGAATTTAGAGGAGATGTTAAGCCAGGTCAGTTTTTTGAAGTTTCTATTCCTAAATTTGGTGAAGCTCCTATATCAGTAAGTGGAATTGGTGAAAACTATGTAGATTTAACTATTAGAAGAGTTGGTAAGGTTACAGATGAAGTGTTTAACAATTATGTAGGAGATAAACTATTTTTAAGAGGACCTTATGGTAATGGTTTTGATATAGAAAACTATAAGGGAAAGGAAGTAATAGTAGTTGCCGGTGGTACAGGCCTTTCACCAGTTAGGGGAATTGTAGATTATTTCTCTAATAACAGGGAGGATTGTAAAAACTTTACCCTTATTTCAGGCTTCAAATCTCCAAGGGATATATTATTTAAAGAAGATATAAAAACTTGGGAAGAAAATATAAATCTAATACTAACTGTTGATGGAGCAGAAGAGGGATATGAAGGAAATGTTGGCCTTGTAACTAAGTATATTCCTGAACTTAATATAGAAGATAAGGAAAATGTACAAGTTATTGTAGTTGGGCCGCCTATAATGATGAAGTTTGCTGTATTAGAGTTTTTAAAATTAGGAATCAAGGAAGAAAATATATGGATATCACAAGAAAGAAAAATGTGTTGTGGTATAGGTAAATGTGGCCACTGTAAAATAGATGACACATATATTTGCCTAGAGGGACCTGTATTTAACTATTCAAAGGGAAAAAATTTAATTGACTAGGGGGGAAGCACTATGGATACAAATACTATGGACATAAATGTTAGAGAACTTAGAAGAAATGCTTTTAGAGTTACAAAGGAAAGGGGAATAACATCTTCAAGAATAAGGGTTCCAGGCGGATTCTTAAAGGCAGAGTATTTGGGCTTAATTCAAGAAGTTGCTGATAAATATGGTGATGGAACAGTTCATATAACAACTAGACAAGGTTTTGAAATTCTAGGAATAGATATGAAGGATATACCAAAGGTTAACGCTATGTTACAACCTATAATAGAAGGTTTAGAAATTAATCAAGAAGTTCCAGGAAAGGGATATTCAGCAGCAGGAACTAGAAATGTATCAGCATGTATAGGAAATAAGGCTTGTCCTTTTGCTAATTATAATACAACAAACTTTGCTAAGAAAATAGAAAAAGCAGTATTTCCAAATAATCTACATTTTAAAATAGCTTTAACAGGATGTGCTAATGATTGTATTAAGTCTAGAATGCATGACTTTGGAATAATAGGAATGACAGAACCACAATTTGATAAAGATAGGTGTGTATCTTGTGGAGCTTGCATTAAAGCATGTTCAAAAAAATCAACAGGTGCCCTTCGTGGAGAAAATTATAGACCTGTTAGAAATCATGATAAATGTATAGGATGCGGTCAATGTGTTATTAGCTGCCCAACAGGTGCTTGGTCAAGAAGTAAGGAAAAATATTATAGATTAGCTATTATGGGGAGAACAGGAAAGAAAAACCCAAGATTAGCAGAAGATTTTATAATATGGGTGGATGAAGAAAGTATAATAAAAATAATACAAAATACTTATAAATACGTTGAAGAATATATTTCTAAGGATGCTCCTGAAGGAAAGGAACATATAGGCTATATTATTGATAGAACAGGCTTTATGGAATATAAAAAGTGGGCCCTTGAAGGAGTAGAACTTTCAGATAAGGCTATTCTTAAAGAAAACATTTATTGGAGTGGAATAAAGTACTAAAAAATAGTTCGGCTTTTTTAATGTACAATGCAGAAAGTAGAATCTACAATGAAGGATGTTTTGCGCATAAAACTTACAATATATTTTGTGTGCAGCACTTTTAAAAGTTCTTGAGGATTTTTTCCTCAATTCTGCATTGTGTATTATTATGCTTGTAAAAATTTATATAGTTAAAAGAAGAACTACTAGGCCTTAGTGTTATTGTTTTTGAGTACAGTGATTTAATCAAAATTCTTGGCAGAGTAGTTTTTATATTTATACCTTTCTAAAAGTGTAAAATGTTTATTAAAGGAGCAGAATGGGTTAAAATATAATAATAGGGATAAATGACAGTAAAAAAGTTAGGAGTAGTATTATGATTCAACTTTTAGGAATTAGGAAAAATATTGGGGTGAAAATAAGGGAAAAACTTGCTATATCTCAAAAGAAAAGGGAAGAATATACAAAGAAGCTCCTTGAGTATTTTGATGAAGTTGTTATTTTGAGTACTTGTAATAGAACAGAAATTTATTTTAATGGTTCTTTGAAGGAGGAAGAAGGATTAAAAAAGATTTTTGAGATATTAGGTTGGGATATAGAATTAAAGGAAGCCTGTTTTTATTTAGAGGAAAAAGGCGCTGTAAGGCATTTAATGGAGGTAGTTTGTGGTTTTCACTCAAGAATATTAGGGGAGGATCAAATACTTGGGCAAATAAAAGAAGCATATTTTTCAGCCTACAAAATAGGTGCAGTTAAAAATGAGCTTCAAAGACTATTTCAGGAAGCTATAACATGTGGGAAAAAATTTAGAACAGAAGGAAAGCTTTATGAAATTCCTGTATCTTCTGCTTCTATAGCGGTAAATGAGGCTATAAAGAAAGGTGCTAAAAATATTATGGTTATAGGCTACGGAGAAGTTGGAAAGCTTGTATTTAAATATGCTCTTTCGAACAATATAAATGAGCTGAACTTAATAGTAAGGAATGTAGAAAAGATCCAAGGCATAGAAGATAAGAGGGTTAAAGTTATTAATTATCAAGAAGGAAGAAAAATAATCAATGATATGGATGCTGTAATCTCCTGTACCTCAGCTCCCCATTTAATTATTGAAAAGGAGCATATTAATGAAGAGGGGAAAAAACTAATAATTTTTGACTTAGCCCTACCTAGAGATATAGATGAAAAAATTAAAGATTTTAAGAGAATAGAACTTTATGATATAGACGATATTAGTTCAATGGATGATGAAAATAAGAAAATAAGAAAAGAAAGAATGGAAGAGTTTAGATCTATAATAAATAAATACATAGATGATTATCTTAACTGGAAAAGCATAAAAGAGATTTCACCTATTATACAAAAAATTAAGGAAAATAGTAATGATATTGTAGAGAAAAGAGAAACCACTTTAAAGAATAAGTGCAATGATAAAAAAGATATAGAAATTGCCAATAGGCTTATTAAAAGTACCTCAGATTATTATGTTAATAGGGCAATTGAGGTTTTAAAGGAAGAAAAATTAAAAGGGCAGGAAGAAGAGTGTATAAGGATATTAGAGAAGATATTTATAAAGAAAAATTAGTCTATACCTATCTTTCCTTTATATCACAAAAGCTAAGGGTAGGTATAATAGGAGGAGGGAAGGCAGGATACCTTAAGTCTAAGAGCTTTCTATCAAGGGGGTGTAGAGTTGAGGTATTATCCATAAATTTTATAGATGAATTCTATAGCTTAAAAGATATTAAACTTATTAAAGGGGAATATAAAAAAGAGTTTATTAAAGATAAGCATTTAATAATAATAGCCACAGATGATAATAATAAAAATTTAGAGATAAAAAGGGACTGTGATGAAGAATTTAAAATATACATATTTACATCTAATTTTTTAGAAGGAATGGCTGTAACACCAGTTCAAGGAGAATTAAATAATATAAGTTTTGCCCTAAGCACCAAGGG
>JAAYOT010000347.1 GCA_012520205.1 Clostridiales bacterium | reverse complement strand
GTTGTTCCAGTAGGTTTTCATTTTATTCACCTTTTTTTATTTATATATTGATTATACAATATTTATTGTTAATAAATATATCAAAGTACTTATTAAATTTATTCATATTTTGTAATCATCTTTACTATTTGCTACGTAAGTAATATAATAAAATTAATGGAAATACGTACGTAGGAGGAAAAATATGAAAAACAATTTCTTTTATACATTTCCTGCCATAAAAGGAAAACAGGCAACTAGAGACTTTTTTATTATTATGTGTCCTCTTAAAATATTATCTAAACTTTTTATTTTTAATGAAGAAGATTTACCTCCTGAACATAGGGCTCAAAGAATTTTGAACAAAGCTAGGATACCGGAACTTGCTTCATACATAGTCAATAATCCTAAAGACTATGTATTTTCTTCTTTAACGGCTTCAATCGATGGTGAATTTGAATTCTCTGCTTTAGATAATTCCTTTGATGACACAATAGGTATTCTTAAAGTCTCAATGGACAGTAGGTTGTTAATAAACGACGGTCAACACAGGAGGGCGGCTATTGAGGAAGCCTTAAAAGCAGACCCAAACTTTGAAAATGAAACAATCTCAGTTGTATTATTTATAGATGAAGGTTTAAAGCGAAGTCAACAGATATTTGCTGATTTGAATAAACATGCAGTTAATGTATCTAAATCAATAGGTATTTTATATGATTCTCGTGATCCTATCGCCATTACTACCAAAAGCTTAATTGAAAAAAATAGATATTTAAAACATTTTACTGATAAAGAAAACCCATCTTTATCTAAATTTTCTTCTAAGCTTTTTACATTAAGCAGTATAAATGAAACTAACAAAAAACTTTTAAACAATCTAAATACTAAAGATCCTAATATTATTAACTTCGTAAATGAATTTTGGGATACCTTATGTGAAAGTATGAAAGAATGGCAGTTTGTATTCAATAAGGATATTAGTCCTAGTAATTTTAGGGCTGACTACATTAGTTCAAATGCTGTTGTCCTAGAAGCATTAGGCTTATTGGGGAATTATCTTTATAAAAATAATAAAGAAAGCTGGAAAGAAACTCTTTCTAATATAAAAGATATAGATTGGCACAGAACAAATTTAACTGATTGGCAAAATAGAGTTATAGGTCCAAATGGGCGAATTGTAAAAAGTGCTACTTATGTAAAACTAACTTGCAATAAAATAAAAATGAAATTAGATCTTCCTTTAAACAAAGAAGAGCTAAAATTAGAAAATGACTGTAGAGGGAATGCTTAGTATGATAGAAATAGGTATAAAAACAAAGATTGATAAAATTATAGAAGAAATGAAAATTGTATATAAAAATGATAATAGACCTTGGGTTATAGGATATAGTGGTGGTAAGGATAGTACAACTGTTGTTCAACTTGTTTATACAATGTTGCAAAGTTTACCGGAAAATGAAAGACATAAAGATGTTTATATTGTATCCTCTGATACGTTAATCGAAAATCCTATTGTATTAGGATTTTTAAAGCATAATTCTAAATTAATTGATGAAGGTGCTAGAAAAGCAAATATCCCACTATATTCCCATATGGTTCACCCTGATTATGATAATACATACTGGACTAATATTATAGGCAAGGGATTACCTACGCCTACATCTATTAGATTTAGATGGTGTACAGATCGTTTAAAAATTAAACCTTCTAATAAATTTATAGAAGAGAAGGTAAAGGAAAACGGTGAAGTTGTTGTACTTCTAGGTGTTAGAAAAGCTGAAAGTATTGCAAGAAGTATTAGAATTAAGAATAGGGAAATAGAAGGTTATCTTTTAACCCCACATGGTACACTTGAGAACACATATGTGTATAACCCAATTGTTGATTTAACTACAAATGATGTTTGGGAAATACTTCTTAGTAATAATGGTATTAATCCTTGGGGTGCAAATAATAATGATTTATTTAAATTATATATGGGAGCTGATGGTGGCGAATGTCCTTTTACAATAACCAGTGATAAGGATACTCCTTCTTGCGGGAATTCAAGATTTGGATGTTGGGTTTGCACAGTAGTTAATAAAGATAAATCTTTAACTGGATTTATAGAAAATGGTGAAGGTTGGCTTCAACCATTATTAGATTTTAGAGAATGGATAATTAGTATTCGTAATAGGCATGAATATAGAATGCAATATAGAAGAGACGGAAATCACTATTATAAAAAATTATATCTTGATAAATTACCATTACTTAATAATTATGTGATTAATCCAGATTATATTTTTGGTAATGAGGGCGGAGCTTATATTGATTTAAAAAATACTCAAACAGAAAAAGATAAGGGTAATATAAACCACTCTAATGATAAAGATAAAATTTATCTAGAGCTTCTTCCACTTCTAAGCGTTGATGATTCTAATGATGTAAAGCTAGATGAATCTAAGATCCAAAAAGATGAGAATGGCTTATATATAAATATACTTGGATATGGACCTTTTAACTTTACAGGAAAAAAATTAATTTTAGAAGAATTATTGAAAGTTCAAAAATTAATTAATGAAGAGTATGAAATAGAACTTATTACCGAAGAGGAATTAAAAGTTATTGATAAGATATGGGATGATGAAGAAGATTTAACACGTCGCTCACTAGTAGATATTTATTATAAAATAATGAATAAAAGACTTCCATGGGATAACTATAAGAAACCAATGTTTGATGAGAATACAATAGAGCAAATAGAAAGTATTTCTAAAAACTTCGAAATAGATCAAGATCTAATAAAAAAACTAATAATAGAAACTAATAAATATAAACATTTTACTAATAAAAGTATTTTAGATAAATCTATTAATAAAATACTAAATCAAAGACATTTACACAAGAGAATAGTTGAGGAGATAGAAAATGATAATTAATACTATAAAATTAAAGAACTTTAGATCTTATGAAGATGAAACTACTTTCTCCTTTACTCCTAATAATGATAAAAACATAATCCTTATAGGTGGAGAAAATGGAGCTGGTAAGTCTACTCTATTTGAAGCAATTAAATTATGTATATACGGTCCAATAACATATGGATATTTAGGAGAAAACTATAACTATTTAAATAAGATTAGAAATAATATAAATAATAATGCTTTTAAAAATGAAGATGTTGATGCCTATATTGAATTAAATATATCTCTAACCGAGGGAACTGAAGTAAAAAAATATACTCTAAGAAGATCTTGGTCTTATACTAATAAGAAGTTAAATGAATTATTTGATATTTTTTTAAATGGCACAAAATTAAATGAGGAAGAAAAATTATATTTTGATAAATACATAAAATCAGTTTTGCCTCCTTCATTATTTGATTTTTTCTTTTTTGATGGAGAAGAATTAAGCGATTTCTTCACAGGAAGAAACGCTAATTCTAACTTAAGAGAATCAATTCTTGAATTATTTAATTACGATACATTTGATTTATTAAAAAGGCAGCTATTAAGCTATCAAAGAGCAAAATCAAAATCAAATATACAGCTACAAGATGCTGAAGATAAATACACTTCCCTATCATCAGCTGTTAAAAACATTAAAACTGAAATAAATAATCTAGAAGAAGAACTAAATAATTATAACTTAGAACTTGAAGATTTATTAATTAAAAGAAATAAATTAGAAGAAAACTTTAAAAATAGCGGTGGACTATTAGAAGATGAAAAAGTTGCCTTAAACTCTAAAATATATAGGCTTGAAAATGAAAGAACTAACATAAATCAAGAAATAAAAGACTTCTGTAATAATGTATTACCATTTTTATTGGTAGAGGATCTTTTAGAAAAAACCCAAATTCAAATTAGAAAAGAAGAAACTTTAGATGCTTATAACTCTATTAGTAATAGTCTATCAGCAGAAGTTATTGAAAAATCTCTTTCTTCTTTTATGCTAAAAGATTTGGGGGAAAATGATTTTAAAATAATATCTAATAATATTCTTAATAATATGTTTGATACAAAGGAATTAAATAGTATTAATAGTATTCTTGAATTATCTAAAGATCAAAAAGATAATATAAATCATATTATTAGTTTTATTTTAAATAATTCATTAAATCTAAGAAAATCAATTTTCTCTAAATTTAATACTATCGATGAAATTAGAACTGAAATAAAAAGCTTAAGGGAAAAATTAAATTCTTCTATTTCGGAAGATCTATTAAATAACTATTTAGAAAATCTTCATAAAATAAACGAGGAAGTAAATCTTATTCAAAATAATATTTCATCAAGAATGATAATTCTTGAATCCAAACATGAAGAGTTAAAAAATAAAGAATATCATTTAAAAAGAGCTAAAAACGAATATACTGATTTACTTCAAAATAACAATACATTAGATTTATCAATTAGTCTTATTAGTTACTTAAATGAACTTATTCAAACTCTAACTAAAGATAAAATACGACTAATTGAAAAATCATTCATGGATATATTCACTAAGATAATAAGAAAAGATAATTATGTAAATAACATTATAATCGATGATAATTTCAATACAACCCTATATATAAACAAAGAGTATAATACTACAGAAATATTAAATCTAATAAATAATCTTGGAATAGATGGCATAGTTAAGAAGTATGGAAGTAAATTTTTAGAAGATTTACTTAAATATTATAATGTAGAACATAGCAAAGATTTAATATCTGAATTAGCTAATGATATTTCATTCAATTATATTAATTTAAGTACCAAAATTAATATTAATGATTTTTCAAATGGAGAAAAGCAGATATATATCTTATGTTTAATTTGGGCTATTACTAAAAGTTCTGGTGTTGACATACCATTTATTATTGATACTCCTTATGCTCGTATAGACGAAACGCACAGAAATTCATTAACTAATATTTACTTACCAAATATAAGCAAACAAGTAGTAATTCTTTCTACTAATAAAGAAATTGATTCTGAACTATATAAAGTAGTAAAGCCATATATAGCTAATGAATATCTATTAATGTATAATACAGAGCTCCGTAAAACTGAAGTTAAGAAAGGTTATTTTGAGGTGTAATTATGGGATTTAGATTAAAAACATCAAAAAAGACAAAAGAAATATTTGAAGAGTTAGGAAAAAGCACAAATCTTAAACCCTTTGCTTTAAGCAAAATAGCAGTTTCATTATCATTGAAAGAACCTACATCAATTTTAGAATATGAAAATGATGATACAAATGGTCTTGAACTTCAAAGGTCGACTGTTACTGGAGAATTCGATTCAATATTTAAGGCACTTATAGAGGTAAACCTTGGTCGCAAGATAGATGATGATGAGTATTATCCACATTTTATGAAGCTACATATGGATAGAGGTGCTGAGCTACTACAAAATCAATATAAATATAGTGGAGGCAATCTAGAAAGATTCTTAAAAAGTGTATTACTAAAAGGAGATGCTAATTTATGATATATTTAGATAATAGTGCTACTACTCCTATTGATCCTGAAGTTTTAGATGCTATGTTACCATACTTAAAAGAAGAGTATGGTAACCCTTCTAGTAGGTATTATACTTTGGCAGTTAATGCTAATAATGCTGTAGAGAAAGCAAGAGAACAAGTTGCAAACCTAATAAATGCTGACCCTAAAGAAATAATATTTACTAGTGGTGCTTCTGAAAGCAATAATTTTATTATTAAAGGCGTTGCTGATTATAAAAAATACTATGAAGAAAACGGAAATCATATAATCACGTCTACTGTTGAACATAAATCTGTACTTCAAACCTGTAAATTTTTAAACGGAGATATATTTTGGAATCAATCTGAAAAGTCTATAGCAAGTCAATTTTTAAAGAAAAAAAGTACTACAAAAAAAGTTGATCGTGGTTATGAAGTTTCTTTTCTCCCTGTAAATAAATATGCCCAAGTTGAAAAGGAAACCTTTAGTAACGCAATAAAAGATAATACTATACTTGCTTCTTTTATTTGGGGAAATAATGAAATTGGATCTATGAATGATATAGCCAGTTTATGTAGTGTCGCAAAAGAAAAAAATATATTGTTTCATTCAGATGCTACACAAGTGCTAGGCAAAATAGATATAGATGTAAAAAAAATACCTGTAGATTTTCTTTCAATGTCTGCTCATAAAATTTATGGTCCTAAGGGAGTTGGAGCTGCTTTTATAAAACAAAGTGGATTATCAGAATATAAAATGGCATCCCTAATTCATGGAGGTCTACAGGAAAACGGATATAGGGCTGGTACTCACGCAGTTCACAATATAGTTGGTTTTGGTAAGGCTTGTGATATTGCAAAAAGAGATATGGATAACTATATGAAAAAAATATCTGAGCTAGAAATTGAAGTTAAAAAAATGTTAACAGAAAAATACCCTGGTATCGAATTTTTAGGCGATCCAGAACATCATATTCCTGGAGTAATAGGTATGCTTATTCCTGGAATAATTAATGAAATGTTTATAAAAAATATAGCTGATAAATGTGCTATTTCTTCAGGATCTGCTTGTGGAATTGGAGAGCCTTCTTATGTTATTCAGGAAATCGGAGTTGGAGATAGAAGTTTGCAGTTTGTTAGGATTACATTATCGAAATATAATGATTTTATAACAGCAATATAATTAATATTAAAAATGAGCTGTCATACTAAATAATTAATACGACAGCTTCATTTTTTTAAATATAGTTATCACTAAAAATTTAAAACTATTATTAAGTTTTTCATTCATAATTTGCTAAACAATAATTTATAATGACCAAACACTTTCGGCAATTTTAGCCATATTTTCTTGATGCTTTTCTAATTCGACTCTTGTCCATTTATCTAATTTTCCAATATTATTAGCACCTTTATAAATACTTTCATTATAAAACTCCTTTTTCTTTAAGAAAAGTTCATTACCTATTAGATTATTATAATCTTTCTCTAATAAAATATAATTTCCTAATCTATATATGTAATCTTCCGCTTCTCCACCAAAAATATCATCCCATTCTTTTTCATATTTTTCTGGTAATATATGCTCAATTGTATGATCTTCTGAAATTATTGACCCCCTATGTCGTTCTATTCCTTTTAAAATATATATTATTAATTTTTTATTATTTTTTGTCTTTATTATTTTATTAGCAAAACTAGTAAGAAATTCATCCTTAGGAACTATAAATTCCTTTAATTCTTTTTCAATTTTTAAGAAATCTAAATCATTTTTATATTTATTAATTTGTAAGCATAAAGAATTATAAGCTCTTTCTAAATCATTGGCACTTCCATTACGAATTATAATATATCTAAATGAAATAATTGAACATAGCCTGAATATTTTTCTTTTTAATTTTAAATTACTTATATTATCTTGAACCGCTAATAAAACAGGATAACATAAATCTACTTTGTATAATTTAATTTCTGATAATGATTGTTTTATAGATTCATCTCCGTTCCATAAACTATCTTTAATAAGCTTCGATATATTTCTGATACTTCCTTTAATCTATTAAGAAATCTTATAATATTTTTTTCAGTATATATATTCTCTTTAATAACTTTGAATAATTCCTTTTCCGTAACTTTTGTATTATATGAGTTCCAATAATGTCTTATAAATTTTGTAGCATTTTTTTCATCTACGTTTTTTAGTATGTCATTCCAACATTTTTTTATATCATTATGCTTACTTGAGTTAACTTTAGAAAAAAGATAATTTTTTAGTAAATCTGTTACCGTCAGGTCTAATCCCCTATCATTAAGAGTCTCAAATATAACATAGGCATTGCTATAATCAGATGCTGTTATTTCTATTATTACTAATTTATCGGAAATATATCTATAATAATCTAGTAAAAGTTTATATGATTGATGGCTCTCGCCCTCATATGTACATTCTTTTTTTATTACCTTCTTAAAAAACTTAAAACAATCAATCAGTAATTTATTACTCTCACTTAATCCTGCTTTAGCACTTGGAATTTTATTTTTAACTAAATATTCAGAATATACTATATTATTATTTTCATTTAACTGTAGTTTATTAGTTGAAGTCATATCATATAAATCTGTTTCACAAATCAATTGTTTTATATCTTGAGCTCTTGACTGATTTTCCATAACATCTATTCCATTATCAATTAATTCCTTAAAGTTGCTAATTATGGCTAAGTATAATATGGAAATAATTGTTAATCGTTGCTGTCCATCTACAATCTCCATAACATCATCATTTTCTACTAAAACTATAGACCCAAGATAATGCTTACTTTGATTATTAAAACCTATTTTTATATCATTCCATAGTTCTTTCCAATTATCTCGTTTCCATGAATAATCTCTTTGAAATATAGGTATTCTCATACTTGGATTATCCTTAAATATTCCTTCTATGGATTTAGGTATTGCATTCATATTTTCTGTTTTTTTATTTTTTCTCATAAGCTACCTCTTTCTTTATCTATAATTCCAACTTATACTCATTATACCATAATTATACACGTAAATAAGTATTTTTCCCAAAAACTACATAAACTCCAACAATTATTTTCTAATATTCTTTCATAGACTCTATAGTAAAGTTTACAAAAGCGAGGCATAAATACCTCGCTTTCTAATAGCATTACTTTTTCAGCAATTCCCAAAAAGCCTTATCTTTCATAAACACAGGTCTATCTCTATCCCCCATCTTTACCAAACTATAATGTTTATTAAGACTTTTTATCTTACTATAAATATTTTCTTCTTCACCTTTGCTTTGAGTATTAAATATATATTTAACATCCTTATTATTTAAATCTGATACATTATGAACTACCCAAGTTAAAATGTAATTTGCATAATCATTTTCACTAGTTGAAAAATGACTTAATAACTGAGTTGACAGTATGGTACCCACACCAAACTCTCTTCCTTCCTTTAAAATCTTCTTTAATGAAGAGAAGTTTTTACTTAAGAAATTATCAGCTTCATCTACTAATATAATTTTATTTAGTTGCCTTAAGTGTCCATCAATTTTACTATGCCCATAAGCTTGCATTTGTGAATAGAATAAGTCTAAAGTAATTGCTACAACAAGATTTTGTATTCCTGGATCATATCCGGATAAATCTATTACAGTTACCCCATCAATAAGTTCAAATAAACTTTCAGTTTTAAAAGGGTCTGGTTCAAAAATTTCAAAATCTATTATATTGCTAAATGCTGCGTATAGACTATCTTCCTTCAAATCTTCTCTATTAACATATATATCATATACGTCTTTAAGGGTTGGTGCTGGCTTATTCCATGTATCAGGTTTATTTTTTATTATGCCTCTTCCTTCATATGCTTCCATTATTAAATCTCTTAATAGAGTTTCTTGCTTTATTCCAAGGCCAAAAGCTTTTGCTAGAGTTTCTTTTAATGTATTAGCTGTATGAAGTGGTAACATTGGCTTCGAATTTGCTGTTTTTACTACTGATAATGGATTAAAAGGTAAATGATATAACTCAAACACTTTTGCATTTGTAGCATCTACAAAATCCTGTTTATTTTTATTATAATCCCCCTTATAATCAAAAATTAGTATACCAACCTTCTTTTTATCAAGGTTATACTTAGATTCTCTATAAATCTGAGTAACCATTGACTTAGTAAATTGTGTTTTCCCTGTTCCCATTGTTCCAATAATACCAGTGTTAGTATGCATTAATTTATCTGTATCATTTGGACACCAATATACTTTTTGATTGTTCTTTTGATTAACACCAAATAAAATCTCCATACTTCTATCACTTTCATCTTCATAAGAAGCAGGTGGATCAAGTACTACTTTTGATTCTATATCCTCTGTGGCTACATCTTTTTCTTCTTTAGTTGGTTCAATAATAACTTCCGGTGGTGTTAGTATTATTTCATCTTCTGGCTTAATTGGATTAATTGTTGTAAGAATTATCTCATCTTTTGCCCTACTACTCTTTATATCAATACTTCCTACCTTTTCCCTAATTTCAGTAACAGTTTTAGTTATAAACTCAAATCCATCACTTTCGGACATTTCTATAACCATAACATTATCCTCTAACCTTGTATTTTCAAAATGGTTATCTTTCTTAAATGATATTACAGCTGCTTCCCCAATAGACTTTTCAAAAGAATTACTCATTATATATTCTTCATTAAGCAATTTTCTTCTTAAATCAGAGTCAATAATAATATTCCAATTTTCTTCATTACAAACATTATAAAGATTAAGCTTTTCAGCACTTGTAATTGCTAACTGCATTAAGAAATTTCTATAAACTTTTTGAGTATTAGTTAATTCCTTCCCTTCCTTAGGTAGCAATATTTCATCAAATATTTTTTTAGTTGATTTTGCTTGTTCTATTCCCTTATGAACATACCAATTTGGATTATCCCCTATCTTTACTTCAATAGGATAGTAATGTACATAAGTTTTACCATCAACTTCCTCGATTCCAATTAATAAAATATCATCACTTGTAACCCCATTATTTTCAAATCCTAACTTTTTAGCTGATAAGAAACCTTCACTTTGCTTTAGACCTGCTCCGCCAGATACTCTTAAAACTTCCTCAAGTGATATTGGAATCCATACTACATTATCTTTTTTAAACTTAGCCAAAGCTAATTTAATTGCTGATAAAATACTTATTTTTTCTTTAGGAAAATGTGATTTGCTTGATAATAATCTAAGTAGCCAATCTCCATTAATTGCATTAAACATATTGATAATACTCGGAGAATATTCCTTAGCATCTTTTATTTCTTTTTTAGTTAGGAATTCTTCTATAACTTTTTGATATGGCCCACTCTTTCTTGTAACAGTAATAGCATCATAACCACCAGCTGTATTATATTGATCGCTATAATGAATTATAAGTAGGTCCTTAGCATCTGGATCATTTTTAAAGAAATTTAAATCTACCTTAGGGTTAATAAATGTAACCCAATGACTTGAATTATAAATATCATCTAATATAGACCTATGTTCATTAGTTACTGAAATTGCTGTACATCTATTACTATCATATGGTGCTCCATAACTTGCTGAATTTATTGCATTCAATTTACTTGCAACCTTCATTAAATCATTTTCTGTATTTGCATATTTTATACCGAAGCCTGTTCTATAATAATCCCCTACAAATACTGATGGAACCCCTGAAATTAATCCATTTAAAATTACTCCAGATGGAATATCATCCATTTTTGATACTATCTGTTTGGCCTCATCGCTCATTTCAATAAACGTAATATGAGCATACTCTATTCCATTTTTCAACTTTTTAGAATAAAATCGTACCTTTTTTCTATATAAATCTAATACATCCTCTTCTGACATATTGCTTACATTTAAATCCAAATTATATGTTTCTTTTAAGTCTTTAATACTATCATTAAATGCAACTTCTTCAAATGCATTCGTAATATTTTCATTAGAGTAAATATATATCTCAATAGGTAATATTTCTTTCTTTTTAGATTTTAGTTGCTTGATGTAATATTTAAATATACCTTGTAATATTTCTTTGCTATCACCTGTATTTATTAAGTTTATTCTTATGGGTGCATTATTTCCCATATTAAATAAGTATTTAAAATGCTCTGTAAACTCTTCAATTTTTTCATTAACTAATTTCGATACAAAATCCCTTGAACTCTTATATCTTGGAAGCTTTTCATCTACATAGTATTTCCATTCTGGAGAATGATTTTGCTCCATTGGAATATATAGTTTATCATCACTCTCTAATATATACGGTAAAAGATAAGTTGAAGAAAATTTCTTTATAATATCCTCTTCTACCTCTTCATTACTTATTGCATTATTTACATGAAGTTGATATACAAGATTCAATGGATGTAATGGTGTAAGCATTAACTCCTTATCTTCTATTTCCCTTTTTATAGTTCCTATCTTAAATAGATTCTTTTGTTCTTTTGTTAAGTAATCTTCTTCAGAAATATTATTTAATTCTCTTATGAATATATCAACAAAATTTTTATATAAGACTTTTAGATCATTATTTAAGTATGATAAGCTTGGCAACTTATTATATGATCTAAAATGATTTACTATATTATTGTAGGCATCTTTTAACTCTGAATTTAATTTTAAATCAATACTTTCTAACCCATCACTTGATTCAATAAAATAAGTTCCTTCCAACTCAAGAATTTGTTTTTCTAATTTTAGATTCTTTCTAAATTCATCTCTTGAGAAATATTCTTTAGTTCCATGTTGTAGTTTATTATCACCAATAAGCTTAAAATCGCATTTCTTTTCTCTTTTTAATTTCCATACCTTTAAACCTTCAATTGGTGCAATTTTTTCACTTGTCCCCATTATTTCAAAAGGAACTATACTGTTACATATATTTACCTTAAACTTAACTAAATCACTGTCATCTTCATATTCAAAGTTTTCACTTATTTTCACTAATAACTTTTCATCTTCAAATATATCAACAGTATCATAATTGTCAGTTAATTCATAAGTTCTTGATTTTGAAGCAAATTCATTAAATACAATTGTTGAATCATTTGTGTTTATTGAAATATAACCATTTTTTCCTTTAAATCTAACTGAATATTTTGTTTTTATACTTTCAAAATAGCTTTGACTGAAATTTACTACTACAATTCTAAATTCAAATTTAACATTCTTGTCATTTTTATAAATTATTTTATAAAAATTAGCATTTTCATCACACTTTTTAATAGTTACTTTTATTCTTTTTCCTGATGTTGTTGCTTCTAGATCTCCTACGCATTTTAAAAACTCTTTAGATAACATACCATCAAAAGTAAATTCTAATTCTATTTGTCCTTTTTTATCTTCATTAAATACTATAATATTTCTTATCCTAGATTTAGCTTTTGATGTACCTTCTTCTCTATCCCAATCAACGGAACTTGAAATATATTCTAATACTGGAGCACTTTTTTTATTATCAATATATTTCTTTACATTTTTAAAATCAACATCTTTCCAATCTTCTTTTTTTAACTCATCTACACCTTTATCATCAAAGTATTTTTCAAGCTGAACTTCTGGATTTCCATAATTGTGAATTTCATCAACTCTACTAAAGGCCATAGCATTTTCATTTATTCTATTTTTAAGCTCCTTACCAGAGTAATCTTTTAATTTGCTATCATAAAAAAGCCCAAAGCTCTTGTAATCTCTTCTTTCTATACAAGTTCCATTAACTATAGCTAGCAAATCTTTATATTCAAATATTGATATACTATCTCCAAAAATATCTTTACTTTTTCTTTCTAAATCCAGTTCTATAATAACCTTATCTACTTCAGAGAAATCAGACCCTACCAATTTTTTTTGTATATCTTTTTCAATAGACTTAATGTGAAATGGCATTCCCTCTTTTGTAAAAGATTCTGTTCCTCCCATAATACTATCTAAAGTTGTATTGTGTATAAAAAGTATGCCTTTATCTTTATATCCTTCCTCAACTCCAACCATATTTCTAAGCCTTGTTAAGAAATCTGGCTGAATATTATCTATTGTTGCTGAAACAATTAACTTTACAGTAGGAAAATCAAGCATATATGATCTATATATAACATCACCTTTTAAATTTTTATATTCGTAATCCTTATAAAGTATATTATTTTTTAATTCTTCATATAATGCTTTAACTTCTTCTTCTTTTTCAAATTGAATATTATATTTAGCTCCAGGAGTTAAAGGATTTTCTTTAAAAAATTTTATTATTTTTTCTGATAAATAACTATAAAATTGATCTGACATATTGCGCATCCCCACTATCTGATTTCTTTTCCAATATATTTAATTTTTCATATAATTGTATTATCTTCATTTGTGAATCTCTATCAAAAAATATTCCTCTTCGTTCAAATTCTTTAAATAATATATTTAATTTTAATTTCTTATTATACTTGATGCAAATTTTAGTCAAGAAAATAATATCTTCTTCTGTTAAATTTAAAGTATATCCCAAAGAACCTCTCCTTTTACCAAAGTTCTCTTGTACAAACTTAATAAACCAATTATTATACGCATCATTTGCTCTCGTTCTAGTAGAAGTTTTACCTGTAAATTGGAACCTAACAGCTGAAAATAACTTATATACTTTATCGAAGGCTTCATTCCCACTGACTTGTTCCCTTACATAAAAGTCACTCCATACAATCCCCTCTTGTCTTAGCTCAATATAATCTTGACATAATTCCTCTAACTGCTTTGCTATTATTTCTTCATTTCCATTATTAAAAACTTCAAATAATTCTTTATAACCTAGCTGCTCATTTAAATTATGATGATTTAAAAATTCTAATGTTATTGCATGAGAAAATAAGTCTCCAATATGACTTTTAAGCATTTCCCAACCTAATTTATAGGCTGTCCTATTTTTTGATGTGCTTTCAAAACTTAATGTATAGTAGACTTTATCCGGCTTAGTTAAGTCAGCCTTTTCAAAATTATTAAGTTTTAGCGCTAACTGCGAAACATAAAACATATAATAGTACTCTAAAAATCTCTTAATTGAACTTTTGTATAATTCTTCGTTAGAAATTAGGAATTTCAGATCCTCTGAAAAAACCTCTCTTATATAAGGTAGATAACATTTATATTTTTCATCTACATACTCTTTATCACTTAGTTCTGGTAACGCTCTTAGTACTAGCTTATATAAAATATTATTAACATCCCTATCATAGCGATTTTTTACTAACTGTTTTATTTCATTGTTAAAGAATATTGAATATAAAAATTTTGCTATTTTTTCTTCTGACTTTGTTGAATATATATAATTTAGTGTTTTTATATCAAAATCAACTAAATTATCTTTGTCTATAAACATTGTTTTTACTATATCTCTAAAAGCATCCTTGCTTGCAACACCTTCAAATTCTCCTATTTCATCCACAACATTTTCGATAAATTCATCACAGTTAAAAGTATTTTTTAATTCCTTATCAGAGATAATCCTAGAAAAAGCCCCTACAACTCCTTCAAAATTTGAAACTAGTGTTTTTTCGTTTGCTGCATATGGCAATAACTTAAATTCCTTACCTTGACTATGAATTAGGCTCTTCTTTTCTAAATTAAATTTAAAATCTTTTTCTATCTGTTCTCTATTTAATTCATAAAATCTATTTCTATCCATATCCTATATCTCCATAAATCTATAAGTTTCAAATTCTTCATCAAATTCTAATTTATATTTTTTATTATTTTCTCTATTTTTTTCAGTAAAAACAAGTTCCTCATTTTGAGATCCTATACTTTCTAACTTGTTAACAAATTCAATAAACTTGATAAAATGATTTTTATCTTTCTTATTTGGTCTATATCCATTATTAACCTGAACCAGTAATCTATATAAGCTATAATCAATATCTATTTCATAAGATTTTTCTTCTTTTTCACTTTTGTATCTTAATTTAAGATTTCCAATAAACTTTTTCAATTCATTATCGTTGTTTTTAGGTAAATTGCTTGTATCTGCTTTAAACTCAATTTTTTCACTAACTTTATATTTTATTTGATTTTTTCCTATAAAAATATTCATGTAATTCTTCTCAGAATCACCATTCCATTTCGTAATTCCGTCCCTTATAGTAGTATAAACATTTTTAAGTTTTGCCTTATCTCCTTTATTCCAGTAGTAAAGTGATTTTATATATTCATCATAAAATTCATCCCTTAGTGAAAATAAATCGCCCTTTCCACAAATATAATAACTCCTTATAAATAGCTTTAATAATTCAAATCTTATTTTTCTATCTTCCGTTTCAATAAAATCTACATCCTTTAATTTATTTATAAAACTTTTAGGATAAGCTATATATTCATTAAAATAATTTATAATATTCGTTGCATTATTAAATTCTATAATAAAGTCATCCACCTTTTCATTTCTTATATTTAATGGATCAACTGTACTTAATGCTTCAAATATAGGTGATAATTCTTTATGCTCAAAAATAATATTGGGAAGTAAGGCTCTCACATATTCCTTATTATTAAGCTTAGTTATTTTACTTTTAAAGGTAGGGGAATTAACATCAATATATGACCTTGGTATTATTAACTCATAAAGGAAGTTTAATAAAGCTCTTGTTGAAATAATTGTTTTATTTTTTATTATACTTTGAACCAATAAATCTATAATAGAATCTTGTACACTTTCTTTTCCCAATAATTCATAGTTAAATTTAATAGGACAACAGTCTTTATTAACACACTCTCCACAATTCTTTTTGTATGAAATATAAAATTTATTTCTTTCTGAAAAATCTACTTCTGATGATTGAGTAACTTTTCTTACAAGTGACTTAACATATTCTGAATGAACTCTTCCATCCTTTAAAGTAAATAAATGATAATCACTGAAATTTACAAATTGAAAAGAATTATTCTCATTGAAAGTGTTATCTTCAATATTTGTTTCTAATATCTTTTTATCTTGAACAAATCCTTTTAATTTTGTAAATCTTTCTCCATACTGTGAATCAATAAAGTTATTTAAAGTTCCTAAGTTAATTGCTAAAATAATTTTTTTCTTACTTGTACTAATTTTTTCATCACAAAATTCATCTAAAACATCATTTAGTGTATCCATTGAAGTTTTTGTAGGTTCCAAACTTTCTGTAGCATCATTATGCAAAGTAAAGTTCTTAATAACATCAGGATATCTATTCTTAAAGTAGGATATAATATGAGATTTTCCATCCCCAACACTTCCACAAACCAAAATTAACTGAGCTTTTTCTGAATCATTAGCTTTAATTATTAACTCTTCTAACTCCTTTTGAGCATCTCTTTCAATATGCATATACTTTTTAAAAGGAGTAAATTCGCTTAAATTTTCCACAGCTTCTTTGGATGATTCTTTTAAT
>JAAYOT010000008.1 GCA_012520205.1 Clostridiales bacterium | reverse complement strand
TGTTTTTTTATTGTATTTTTAAAGGATTTTACAAAGTCCGAATTTATTTTATAATAGGACTCTAAATAGTTAATATAAACTGGTAAGGAAACAGAAAAATTATCTATTTCAATTTTTTTTAGTAAGGGTTCCTTGAAATCGTTGTAAATGGATTTCGGTATAAAGGCTAAGGCATCACTATTTAAAACTCCATTAACTGCTGACCAAAAGGAATTAGTTGAAAATACTATATTGAATTTTTCTAAATCATCAGCTGTGTAATTTAACCTATCTAATAGAGTGAAGTCTAAAGAATTTTTGTCATCAATTAATATTAAAGGTAATTCCAATAATTGATCCCTACTGATAGAATCCTTGCTAAAGTTTATATTTGAAATTAATATAATTTCGTCATAGCCTATCAATTTTGTAATCATACCATTTTCTTTAGGAGGCTTTTTATAACTTAATGAAATATCTCCTTTATTAATATGAGAATCCTGAGTTGCATTTAAATTTATTTTATATGTAGGAAATTTATTTTTTAATTTAGGTAAAGTACTAGGTAAAATTTTATAACTTAGAGGTTCAATACAATCTATATTAACTGATTTTTTTTCATTAATAGAATTAAATAGTTCTTGATGCAATCTGTTAACTGTACCAATTATTGACTCTGAATATCTAAATAAGATTTCACCTTCATCAGTTAAGGTTATTCCCTTATTATTTCTATTAAATAATTTGATGCCTAAGTAATTTTCAAGTTTTGCAATCTGTTGACTTAAAGCAGATTGGGATATATGAAAATTCTTAGCAGCACTTGAAATGCTTTTAGCCTTAGCAACCTCGTAAAAATAATTTAAGCTATCTATATGCATTTAATCACCTTTTCTAAAAATAATATTTTATAGGTATCCTATTAGAAAAATTATATTCCAATTTCGATAAAAAATCAAAAATAATTAAATAATAATCAATATTGTAAAATAATTACTTATAAAATAAAGAGGATTTTCAGAAAACTGAAAATCCATTACATCTCAGATATTTTTTTATATGCTTCTAGGGTTTTTCTCGCAGTTTCCTTCCATGAAAATTCTAAACTTCTTTTATATCCCTTATTAGCAAGTTCTAATTTTAAATCCTCATTATTTAATAAATTTACTAGCTGGTTTTTTAATTCATCCTTATTATTTGGATTAATTAAAATACAAGCATCTCCTGTTACTTCTGGTATAGAAGTACTGTTAGAAGTAATAACGGCTGTTTTGCAGCTCATGGCCTCTAATGGTGGAAGTCCAAATCCTTCATAAAGAGATGGGTAGACAAAAGCTTCTGAGCCATTATATAAAATAGGCAGCAAAGAGTCTTCCACATAACCAGTAAAAATAATATTTTCCTTTGAAGGCAGGGTTTCCTTTAATTCAATAAGTTTTGCCCCTTCATCTTTTACAGAACCTACTAATACTAAGGTATAAGACTCTTTTAAATCCTTATAAATATCATTAAAAGCTAAAATTAATTCTCTAGCATTTTTACGAGTACTAAAACCACCTATGTATAATATATAGGGCTTATCAAAATTAAACCTTTCTTGTATAAGTTTTTTACAATGATTTTTATCCATTGGCTTAAAGCTAGAATTTGCAGCCAAAGGGGTAACAAAAATTTTCTCTTCAGAAATATGATTAAAGAATTTAAGAATATCCTTTTTTGAGTATTCTGATACTGTTAGAATCCCCTTAGCATTAGAAATAATAGAAGGCATTTCTCTTAAAAACTTTTCTAAATAACCCCTTCCAGTAGTTTCAGGCAAAACATAAGGAATTAAATCATGTATAGTAACAACACAATTAGTACTGTAATTTTCGCAGTGGCCAATGCCGTTTTGAGGTATATGATGTAAATCAATATTATGTTTATTTATAAAGTTTGGAAAATAGTAATTTTCATAAAAGCTTCCATGTTTCCTTGCAGTTAATATTATTTTGCTATTTGGTTTTTTAAATTTTTCATAATTATCACCAACCCAAAATAGTGAATAATCATTTTCTTTATCTATCTCTAACAATTCTCGAATAAGGTTTTCAGTATAAGTTCCTATACCAGTTCCATTATATAAATTAGCACCTCTAGCATCAATTGATATTCTCATATTAATCCTCCTAAAAATATCCTATATATTATAAATATTAAGTTTTCAAATATATATAACAAAATATTATTAATATTTATCTTCTAACATAAACAAAATATAGGCTTTTTTCATATAATGGCATAGAACAAGTTGTGAGGAGAGTTAGATGGAAGCTACATTTATAAAAGAAGAAATAGAAAGAAATTACTCTTTAAATATATATGATATAGAAAAGGTTAAAAACAGTTATAAAATTGAAACAAAAGAGGGGAAGTATGGTATTAAGATTATTAAATATCAATTTCCTCATTTTTATTTTATATTTTCTGCAATAAATCACTTAAATAATAAAGGCTTTAGAAAAATACCAGAGATTATAAAAACAAAAGATAATGAGGGATATATAAAACTTGGAAATCAATATGCATATCTAAATAGGTGGATAGATTCAAGAGTTTGTAATTATAAAAATTTAGATGATCTTGCTAGGGCTGCAAGAAAATTAGGTGAGCTGCATAAGTGTAGCCAAGGATTTATTTTAAATAAACATATGAAGCCAAGAATTTATTGGTATAGCTGGATAAAGACATTTGAAACAAGGTGTGAGGAAATATTAGATTTCAAAAAAAGAATATTTCAAAAGGCCTATAGATCAGAATTTGATGAAATATACTTAAGTTCAATAAGTGAAGAACTAGAAAGGGGAAAAAAATCTATAGATGAACTAAGAGAAAATAATTATTTCGATGTTATGGACAAGGAGTTTTTTAAAAGAGGTTTTTGCCATCATGACTTTGCTCATCATAATCTGTTAATAGATAAGCAGGGAGAAATTAATGTAATTGATTTTGATTACTGTATATTAGACAGCCATATACATGATCTGGCTTCCCTTTTAATTAGAAGCATGAAAGATGGAAATTGGAAGAAGGAAGTATCAAATGTGGTTATTAATAATTACTTAAAAACCTATTCAATAAGTGAAGAGGAATTAAGGGTAATAATTGCATTTATGAGGTTCCCTCAGGGATTTTGGCAAATAGGTCTCCAATATTATTGGGAACAGCAGCCTTGGGGGGAAGAGTTTTTAGTTAAAAAATTAAAAAAATATCTAAGAGACAGACATAATAGGGAAATGTTCTTAGATAACTTTTTTTAATGGAGGTGATGAAAATTAATGTTTTGCAGTTAAATGAGTACCTTAAGGAAAAAAATATAATCATAAAAGATAGTAGATTAAGTTCTCATAAAATAGAAAGTAAGGAAGATGTTTTTAAACAAATAGATAATATAATATATTTCCAAAAAAGTGTTGGAGCCTATAAAGAAAATTTATTGCCTAGACTTAGAGCCTCCATTGGAAAAGAATTGGAAGGCTATAAAACTCAAATATTATTTGTTGATAGATTTATAAAAGAACTTGAAAATAGAAAAGATTTAAACAAGGTAGACAAGTATATAAAAGAGTGGGCAAAAATCATTTTGTATAATGCAAAAATTTCTTTAAGTCATATAGCATTAAAAGATTATAGGGAAATAATTGAAAGAAGCATGAGAAATTATGAAATTTGTTTAGGCAGGGTAGATGAAAGTAATTTGGTGTTAGCAGAGGATAAAATTATAGTTGGTACCATAAAGTACATGACTTATAACATAAAGGAACATGATATATATTCCTTAATAAAAAAGATAAAAAGGAAAAGCATAGATATTCCATTGAGAGAAGTGATAGATTACTACATTGAAAAGGAAGGCTTAAGTGAAGGAAGCAGGAAATATTTAATAGGCCTTAGCACTTATCCAAATGAGCAGTTAAAGGTTATTAAAAGGTATATAGAGGGAAAATATGATTTAAAAGAAGAGGATATTTTAGAGAATATTTATAGGGCAGAGATTTTAGATAATAAATATTCAATTATTAATGGGAGGTTAGAGTATGAATAAATTTAGGTATATAGACAGGGAAATATTATGTGAATATGATTTAAGTGAAGAGTTTCTAAAAAGATTATCAATTAATATTAAGGAAATAATACCCTTAAGAAAAGTTTTTGTTTTAATAACAAGTGAGGGAAAGAAGATCCTTAAAATGACAGATTCTAAAGAAAAGAGAATAAAATTTATTGATGAAGCACTAAAATATATACAAAAAACTTATGAAGATGTATTAAATTACTATAAGGGGAAAGATGGTAAGGCAGCCTATTATTTTCAGGGAAATACCTATGTTATATTGGATATGATAGAAGGAAGAGAGGCAACTTTTACAAATCCTGTAGAAATTGAGGTTTGCACTAAGGCCATTGCAAACATGCATAAGGCATCTAAAGGAATATGGGAAAATTTAAGCCAGGAGTTGGTTAAAGAAAATTTAGGAGATTATTTAATAGATTCCTATAGAAGGGCAGAGGAAGATTTAATAAATATAAAATCTTTTGTTAAAAAGTTTAGGTATAGAAATAAATTTGATGAAATTTTTATGGATAATGTAGATAAATATATAGATCAAATAAAGAAGGCAGAAGAACTTTTAGCCATGAGTAACTATAATTTACTATTACAAGATTCAGATAAAAGGGTTTTATGTCATAATGATTTAGCTAACCATAATTTTATAGTTGATGGGGAGAAGGTAAAAATAATAGATTTTGATTATTGCAAAATTGATACAAGAGCTGTTGATATTGCTAATTTTTCCTTAAAGGCAATAAAAAATAATTGTTATGATATGAAAAAGTTTAAGTCTATTATAGATTCTTATAATTCAGTAAGTAAATTAGATAAAGAAGAAATAAAATTAATTTATACTATTTTTAATTTTCCAAGGGATTTCTATAATATATCTGTTGATTATTATTATAAGGAAAAGCTTTGGGATTATGCAGTTTTTGAAAATAGATTACAAACTAAACTTGATAAGGATGTTTATAGGCTGGAATTTTTAAAAAATTACATCAAAGAAATGAATGAATATTTCTATTAATACAAATAAAAAATATAGGGGGGACTTAACATCTTCCCTATATTTTTTTTCTTAGGACTCTGTAATTTTTTTATAAGCTTCCAAAGTTCGTTTTGCAGTAATATTCCAAGAATAAGTTGAACTTCTTAATAAGCCATTTGATATCAATTTTTTTCTTAGAGCTTTATCAGTTAAAATTTCTTCTATTGAATTAGATAATTCTTTAATATTATGAGGATCAATTAATAAAACAGAGTCGCTACAAATTTCAGGTAAAGATGTAACATTAGAAGCTATTACTGGGGTTCCGCAGGCCATTGCTTCTAAAGGCGGAAGACCAAACCCTTCATAAAAGGAAGGATAAGCTAACAAGCTTGAAGCGTTATAGAAAATCGGCAATTTTTCAAGGGGGATAAAACCTGTAAATATTACATCATCTTCAACATTGAGCTCTATTGCACGCTTCTTATATATTTCATATGAAATGCCCTTTTTTCCTGTTATAATAAGCTTTAAATTTTTACGCTTATTTTTAGAAAGTAGTGAATAGGCTTCAATAAGTCCAGTTATATTTTTTCTTGGACTGAAGCCGCCAACGTAAAGAATAAAATTCTCTTTAATACCATAATCTTTTTTTATGATTTCCTTACATTTCTCTTTGTCTAAAGGCTTATATATATCTTCAGCAGCAAGATGAGTTACAAAAATTTTATCTAGAGGAAAATTAAAACCCTTTGCAATATCTTGCTTAGAAAACTCAGAAACAGTTATAATTCCATCACAATTATCTAATATTTTAGGTATTTCATTATTGAATATATTTAGATAACTATCACTAACAGTTTCTGGCATTCTCAATGGGATTATATCATGTAGTGTAATAGTTTTGTGGCAATCTAAGTTACTTGAAAGTCCAACTCCATTTTGAGGAACATGATATATATCTAAATTATTATTATAAAAGTTATTTTCAACTCTAACTTCATTCCAAAAATTAGAATCTGAATTAGCCTTTACTGATTGAATTTTAAAATTGTCTCCTAATTCTAGAGCAGTTTTTTCAGGCAAAAAAACAAGGTAATCATTTATATTATCGATTTTATTTATACTATTAATAAGTTGATAAGTGTAAGTCCCGATGCCTGTGCCTCTATACCATTTTGCAGCTCTACCATCTATTCCTATTTTCATGACGCACCCTTTCACATCATTTTTAATTTATTATATTAAAATGAGGAATAAAATGTTAATAAAAGAATAGATATAATCATATAAATATAAGGGAGGTGGGCATTATGATGAGAGAATTTGAAATCGAAAGACAATTCAACATCAAAATTGAAACTATTAAACCTAGTAAAGGCATCTACTATGTAAAAAGTAATAAGGGAGAGAGGTGTTTAAAAAAGATTAATTATGGACCACAGAAATTATTATTTGTTTATGGAGCTAAGGAACATTTAATAAAAAATGGATTTAAAAATGTGGACAGGTATTTTTTAAACATAGATGGAGAACCGTATGCTATGGTTAATGAAGATCTATATACCCTTTCTGAATGGATAGAAGGAAGAGAATGTGATTTTCATAATTTAGATGAGGTTAAAATGGCAGCAAAGACCCTTGCTAAACTGCATGAAGCTTCAAAGGGATATGATCCTCCAGAAAATTCAAAGTTAAAGAGTGATTTAGGAAGATGGACTCACCTTATGAATAAAAGAATAAAATCTCTCGATAAAATGAGAGACATGGTTAGAAAGAAGAATAATAAGAGTAATTTTGATTTGAATTATATAAAATCCATGAACTTTTATAAGGAATTAGGGCAAAAGGCATTAAAAACTTTAGAATCATCTAAATATGAAGAATTATGTGCATTAGCTGAAAAAGAAAAGAGTTTTTGTCATCACGACTTTACTTACCATAATATTGTGATAGATAAAGATAATAACTATCATGTTATAGATTTTGATTATTGTAAGAGAGAGCTAAGAACTTTCGATATATCAAATTTTATGATAAAGGTTTTAAAAAGAGTGGATTGGAATCCTGAATTTGGAGAAGCCATATTAGAATCTTATAATGAAGTCTCTCCTTTATTAGAATGTGAATATAAGGTTTTATATGCTTATTTACAATTCCCTCAAAGATATTGGAGACTTGCAAATAGATATTATTACAATGAAGTTAATTGGGGACAAAATGCCTTTGGAAATAAAATAGAGTCAATAATTTCTGAGCAAGAAAATATGATGAAATTCTTAGAGAGATTCAAAGAAAAATATAATCTTGATTAAAAAAGTGCCTAAGGCACTTTTTTTATGTACAAATAGATAAAATAAAACATAATATGATATAAACAATTAAAGAAGAGGGAAAAATGGAGATCGGTGATATAGTAGTTAGGAAATCTTATGATAAAGATATAACATTTAAAATAATCGACATAAAAAAAGATGAAAATGGTAATGATGTTTATGTATTAAAAGGAATAAGCATAAGAATTATAGCTGATTCTAAGAGTGATGACTTAGAAAAAGTAAGTGATAGATATGTTGGTAAAAAAGAAAAAATATTAAACAGTAGAGTTAATGCTGCTATAAAAAGAGCAATTTCTTTAAGGGGAGATAATGCAGCCAGCGAGGCTATAGATAATGCAACTCGAGGGAGTAAAAGCCAAAAATTAAAAGAAAATAGAGATTTAATTTTTGGCAGGCCGGGGAAAATACTTCATGTAGATGGAGATAGTGATTATTTAGAAATGTGTCTTAAAGTTTATAAACAATTATCTCTAGATGCATTTGGTTTTGCTGTAGAAGAGAAGAAGCAGCCAGAGATTATTGTTGAGCTGGTTAGGGAAATAAAACCTGATATAGTAGTTTTAACAGGTCATGATAGCATTCAAAGGAACACAGATGATTATTTAGACTTAAATAATTATAGAAATTCAAGGTATTATATTGAAGCTGTTAGAGCCTTAAGAGACTACAACTCAAGTTATGATGAGTTAGTAATTTTTGCAGGAGCTTGCCAAAGCTGTTATGAATGTATGTTAGATGCTGGTGCTAATTTTGCAAGTTCTCCCAGCAGGGTATTAATACATTGTTTAGATCCAGTTTTAGTATGCGAAAAAATAGCTTATACAAGAATAGATAAAATTATATCTATTACTGATGTAATAAACAATACTATTACTGGAATAAAGGGAATTGGTGGCCTTCAAACTAGGGGGAAATATAGAGAAGGATATCCTAGGTCACCATACGTTTAGACAGTTTTCAGTTTTCAGTTTTCAGGTTAATTTAGTTTGGAGTGTGGAGGACTGAGTGTGGAGTGAGATTCAGTTTTCAGTTTTCAGTTTTCAGCTTTCAGATTTTAGGTTAGTTTAGTGTGGAGATAAAAGTAGTTTT
>JAAYOT010000075.1 GCA_012520205.1 Clostridiales bacterium | reverse complement strand
TGTTATAGCACCTTTTATTTAATATTATTCTGTAATACATCAACAGCTAAATTAGCAAAATACTCTGAAGTAATGGTAAGAGCATCTTCATTCAAGGTATAAGATGGATGGTGTAAATCTTCTATTCCACCAACCCCAACCCAAAGAAGCAGACCAGGAATTATATTTTGATAAGCTGCAAAATCTTCACCAATTAGGACTTGCTCCCCATCAACAACAGTTAATCCAAGTTCTTCTGCTGTCTTTCTAGCTATTTCACTTAAGCTAGGTTCATTGTCAACAACTGGAGTGTATGAAAACCATCTAAAATCAGCCCTTGCACCGAGTGCTGCAGCTACTCCTTCAGCAGTACGTTTCATTAAGGTTGAAATAGTATCACGATCTTTATTTTGAAAGGTTCTTACAGTTCCCTCTAGCTCTGCTTTATCTGGAATAACATTCCAAGTCCTACCGGCTTGGAAACGAGTAACACTAATAACTGCATCACTAAAACCATTTAAACTTCTACTTACAATTGTTTGTAGGCTAGAAACAATTTGACTTCCAATAACGATAGGGTCAATACATTTATCTGGTATACCTGCATGGCCCCCTATACCTACAACATCTATTTCAAATCTATCTACACTAGCCATTAAAGGACCAGGTCTTACACCAATTGTTCCTACAGGAAGATTTGGTCTATTATGCATACCTAATATAGCCCTTACTCCATTTAGCACTCCAGCATCAATTATTACATTAGCTCCCTGGGCAGTTTCTTCTCCAGGTTGAAAAATAATACGTACTGTACCACATAAATCAGCCTTATTTTGATTTAAGAGAATAGCAGTTCCTAAGATGGAGGCAGTATGAAAGTCATGACCACAAGCATGCATTATACCATGGTTTTGTGAAGCAAAGGGAAGATTGGTTTCTTCATTTATTGGTAAAGCATCTATGTCTGCTCGCAAAGCGATTACTGGTCCAGGCTTATCCCCTACAATTTCAGCTACTAAACCTACAGGTAAAGAGTAGTCTAAAATGCTGATGCCTTCTTCAATCAGCCATTGACGAATACGCTTTGTTGTTTCATATTCCTTGAAGGATAATTCAGGATTTTCATGTAATTCACGTCTATATTTAACTAATTTGTTTTGTAATTCAGTTTTATTTTTTATTTCTATCATAACTAGGTCCCCACCTTCTAAATCTATTATTTATTGCTCTTGTTTATAGTAATTATATTATCATATTTATAAAGGATTTTATAGAAGAAAATAAAGTAATCCTATAGGAAAGCCTGGAATTAATTATTGACATTAAAAATATAAAATTATATCATTAGTATTAATAAAGAATATCTCAAACATAAGAAAAATTTAATGAAATATAAGGGGGACATTATGTCAGTAAATAATAAAGAAATTCAATGTAGTATAGAGCATCACTCAACACTTTTTGCATTACTATCAAAGTATGCAATTTTATATAGCGGAGAAAAGGGGCAGAAAGCTGTAGTAGATGGAGTAACTAAATATGGTAAAGAACGTGGACAACGTATGGCAAAGAATGCTCTTAGCAATGGGGATGAATTAACTTTTGTAAACAGTCAAGCATATGGCGAATGGAGAGCACAAGATGGAGAAATGGAAAATAACATATTAAAAAATGGGTCTACTTATGTAACTAACTGTACAAAATGTGCCTGGTGCAATTCATGGGAAAAGCATGATTTATTAAATTATGGAAAATACTATTGTGTAACAATTGATGAAGCGGTAATTAATGGTTTTAATAATGACTTTCATGTGGATGTAATCGAAAATCTTAGCTGGGGAGCTAAAAGCTGTGAATTTGACTGGAAGCAACCTATGTCAGATGAAGATATAAAAAAGGTACAAGAAAAGAAATTAGAATTAGGTAATAAATATGTTAAAGATTTTAATTTCCATACTGCACACCTTTTACATACTGTTGGTAATACATTAAAAGAACAGTTAGGTGAAGAAGGAGAAAAAGCTGTAGATACAGCTGTAGAAGAATATGTTAAAATATTTGGTAAGGAGTATTTAGACGCTATTCGTAATAAATATCCAGAAAAATAAATAAAAGAAAGGATAGAAGCCGAGATGAGTGAAAAGAAATTAGGATTTATCGGATGCGGTAATATGGCAGGGGCTATTTTAGATGGAATTTTAGCAAGCGGAATCTTAAAACCATCTGATATTGTTGTATTTGATATTAGTGAAAAAGTAAAAGAAGAAGTTATAAAAAAGGGAGTAGAGGTTAGGGATAGCATTGTAGATCTTTGCAGTATATCTGAAAAGGTGCTTCTTGGAATAAAGCCAAATACAACAAAAAATGTTTTAAATGAGGCAGGAAAAACATTAGAGGGAAAGGCAATACTATCAATAGTTGCTGGAATTAGTAGTGACACTTTACAAGAGTGGGCTGGTGTAAATGTACGTGTATTAAGAATTATGCCAAATACTCCAGCTATGGTAGGAGCAGGTGCTACTGTTCTTTGTTCAGATACTAGTTTTACTGAAGAGGAAAAGGTAGAAGCAGAAAAAATATTTAATTCTATAGGGATTGTAGAGTGGGTTCCAGAAAAATTAATTGATACTGTAACTGGCCTTAGTGGAGGAGGACCTGCATATGCAGCTATGTTTATTGAAGCTTTGGCTGATGGTGCAGTATTAGATGGTCTATCTCGTCCCACTGCTTATCGTTTAGCTGCCCAAACAGTACTTGGCACAGCAAAAATGATTTTAGATACAGGAATGCATCCAGGGGCTTTAAAGGATATGGTTTGTTCACCTGGTGGTACAACAATTGAAGGAGTAAAAGCTCTGGAAGATGGGGGATTCCGTTCAGCTGTAATACAATCTATCTTAGATAGCAGCAGTAAATCTCGTAAATTAGGTAAAGAATAATATTTATAAATGTATGAGTAATAAAAGGGAAATGGAATAAGCTGTTAGGGTTCGAGGGAACCTTACTCCTTATGCCTTTCCTTTTTTTTTCTTTATATAAATTTGTAGGAATTTTATTGACAAACCTATAGAAAAGGTTTAATATCTTTATATCGAGACACACATAAAACCTATAGGTTTACTAGGAAATAGGAGGAGTGCAAATGAAAAAGAAATTATCAATGCTTGTTGCTGGAGTATTATTATTAGGAACTTTAACTGGATGTACTAAAGCTGAAACATCAGATCAAAATACAGATGATCCTATAAAAGTAGCTCTAGTAGGACCTATGACAGGTTCAGCTGCTCAATATGGAGAGCAATTCAAAAGAGGTGTAGAGCTATTTGTTGAGGAGTATAACGAAAAGGGTGGCTTTGAAGGAAGAGAAATTGAAGTTACTACTTTTGATGATAAAAATGATGCCAAGGAAGCAGCAACAATTGCAAATAAAATTGTTGCAGAAGGAGATTACTTTACTGTAATTGGACCTTTCTCTTCTACTTCTGGATTTGCTATGGCTGAAATTTTAAGTGAAGAGGGAATCCTACATATTTCACCTACTGTTTCTCACCCAGAATTTGTTACTGAATATGATAATACATTCCGTATGTATACAGTAAATAGTGAAGAAGCAAAATTTGCAGCTAAATACTTAGCTACTGATGATGAATGGGGTTCAAAGGAAATTGCAGCAATTTACTCAAACAATGACTGGGGATTATCAGTAGATAAAGCCTTTGAAGAGGCAGTTGCTAAAGAAGGTGCAAGTTTAGTAGCAAATGAATCCTTTATTATAGGAGAAACAAAAGACTTCTCATCTATTCTTACAAAAATTAAGGATAGCGGCGCTAAGAGTATTTATTTTATTGGACAATATTCTGAAGCTGGACAAGTTTTATTACAAATTGCAGATATGGATTGGGATGTTAATGTGCTTATTTCAGCTTCTGCATACAAAACGGAAGTGCTAGATATAGCAGGTGATGCAGCTAAAGATGCAAGATGGGCAGTTACATCAAAGGCAAATAGTACAAGCAGTACTGGAGAATTAAAAGAATTTGAAGAAAAAGTTCAAGAAAGATACGGTGTAAAAGTTGATGACTTCCTATTCTATGCAAATAATGCAATGCAAGTAGCATTTACTGCACTTGACAATGTAAAGGAATTTGATATGGAAAGTATTAAGAATGAAATTTTAAGAATTGGAACTTTCCAAGCTGTAAATGGTGAATTTACTATTAACAGTGAAAGAAATATAGAAAGACCATATTTTGTAGCTACACCAGATGGTCCAAAATCATTTAAGATTTTAGAGTAATTTAAAGTAAAATAAACAAATCAAAACGTACAATATTTATTTATTGTACGTTTTTTAAGAAAGGGAGGTTAATATGCTTCTGCAACAGATAATAAATGGAATTACTATTGGAGGAATTTATGCATTAGTAGCAGTTGGATTTACAATGGTATTTGGTGTATTAGAGCTTACTAACTTTGCGCATAGTTCGGTATTTATGTTAGGTGCCTATATAGCAGCTACATTGTTTGGGAAAGAGCTAGGCCTATCAACTACAATAATTATGACAATCGGTGCTTGTGGAGTTTTAGGAATTATTATAGATAGATTTGCACTGATGCCTATGAGAAAGAGAGAAGCATCAAAGGTTTCCTATCTTATTTGTACTATAGGTATGTCAACATTTCTACAAAATTTGGTTCAACTTGTATTCGGTTCAGCAGCAATTTCATTTCCACAGGTAGTTGGAAGTGGTAATTTAAAAATTGGAAATGCAACCGTAAGTTATATTCAAATATTTATCATAATTCTTACCTTAATACTAATGGCTATTCTAACATTACTTATTAATAAAAGCAGAATTGGTGCTTCGATGAGAGGGGTAGCTCAAAACCCAAGAGCAGCACAATTGATGGGGATAAATGTAGATAGCGTAATTTCCTTTACATTTTTTCTAGGTAGTGCCTTAGCAGCTATTGCAGGTATTATGGTGGGGATGTACTATCGTACTATTGATTTAAATTTAGGGTACATTGTAAGTATGAAGACTTTTGCAGCAGCAGTTTTAGGTGGAATAGGTGTAATGCCTGGTGCAGTACTTGGTGGTATCTTAATAGGAGTATTAGAAACCCTATTCTCAGGATATGTACATGCTGGTTTTAAAGATTCTGTATCCTTTATTATATTGATTATTGTGTTAATGATAAAGCCAGAAGGATTACTTGGTAAAAAGAGTATAAATAAAGTATAGGAGGAGATAATATATGGAGTTTTCAAAAAAGACACGAATAGGAATATTTATAGCTTTAATTATTGCAATTATTATATTTCCTCATATTGTTGATGATAATTATATTACAAGGGTAGCTACCCTGTGCTTGATGTACTCAGCATTAGCCATAAGTTTAAATTTAGTTTCAGGATTTATGGGGCAAGTATCCTTAGGTCATGCTGGTTTTCTTGGAATTGGAGCATATACATCTGCAATTTTATCAGCGAAATTCGAATTACCCTTTTTAGTAACAGCTTTAATTGCTATTTTAATGGCTGCCTTGTTTGGGTTAATTGTAGGAATTCCTTCTCTTAAATTAAGCGGAAGTTACCTTGCAGTTGTAACTCTTGGATTTAGTGAAGTAGTTCGTTTGATTGAGTTAAACTGGGTATCTCTTACAAGAGGACCAATGGGTATTACGGGTATAGATAGGCCAATAATTTTTGGTATAAAGATAAAGTCACCAGAAAGTTATTATTACTTAGCCTTAGTTTTACTTTTAATCATTATATTTTTTATAGGAAATATTATAAATTCCCATATTGGTAGAGCTATTATGGCAATTAGGGAAGATGCTGTTGCAGCTTCATCAATGGGGATAAATGTTTTTAAATATAAAGTTATTGTTTTTGTTATTTCAGCAGCGTTTACAGGTCTTATGGGTGCCTTTTATGCCCA
>JAAYOT010000074.1 GCA_012520205.1 Clostridiales bacterium | reverse complement strand
TAGTAGCTGGTCTAATATCTTTTGTTATTGGTCTTTTTTTAGGAATAATTCTAATAGTAACAAAGAAGGGAAATATATTAGAAAATAAGCCAGTTTATTATTTTCTAGATAAGGTAATAAACGTTACAAGGTCAATACCATTTATTATTTTACTAACATTAGCTATTCCACTAACTAGGGCAATAGTAGGAACAGCAATTGGAACAAAAGGATCAATGATTCCACTGGTTTTAGGAACAGTACCCTTCTTTGCAAGACAAATAGAAAGTGCTTTAGCAGAATTAGATAAGGGTGTAATAGAAGCAGCCCAATCAATGGGGTCATCACCTTTAGAAATAATATTTAGGGTATATTTAAAAGAAAGCATACCAAACATTGTTAGAGCTACAACAATAACATTTGTAAGTTTAGTTGGGTTAACAGCCATGGCAGGAGCAGTAGGGGGAGGAGGCCTTGGAGATCTAGCAATAAGATATGGCCATCAAAGATATCAAACAGATATAACAGTTGTAACTGTAATAATACTACTTATTTTAGTAAATCTAATTCAATGGGCAGGAAATAAGGTAATAAAAAAGACAAGTCATTAAAAATAATAGCAATAAGAATAAATAGAAAAGAGGAATTATAAATATGAAAGCAAAAAAATTATTAAATATAATCTTATCAGGAGTATTAGTTTTTTCATTAGCAGGATGTGGGGCACAGGCAGCAGAAGATGATAATGTTGTTAAAATTGGAGTAGTTGGTGAAGATAGTCCTCAATGGAAGCCAGTAATAGATAATTTAGCAGAAGAAGGAATAACCTTAGAACTTGTTTCTTTCTCAGATTATAGTCAGCCAAATCAAGCTTTAGCAGATGGGGAAATAGATTTAAATGCATTTCAACACTATGCATATTTAAATCAAGATATTGCAGATAGAGGATTTGATTTAGAAGTTATAGGAGAAACTTTAATAGCTCCATTAGGAATTTATTCAAAGAAACTTTCATCAGTGGATGAGATATCAAATGGAGGAAAAATTGCAATACCAAGTGATGCTACTAATGGGGGTAGAGCCTTAAAGCTTTTAGAGGCAGCAGGGCTTATTAAGGTAGATGAAGGGGCAGGATATACACCAACTTTAGCTGATATAACTAAAAATCCTAAAAATATAGAAATTATAGAAGTAGAAGCAGCACAAACACCTAGATTATTAGAAGATGTTGATGCATCAGTAATAAATGGTGGACACGCAGTTGATGCAGGCTTTACACCAAAAAATGATGCAATTTATTTAGAAGAAGTTAAAGATGGTGCTGACAATCCATATATAAATATAATTGTTGCAAGAACAGAGGATAAGGATAATGAAGTTTATAAGAAGGTTGTTGAAGCTTACAGAACAGATGAAGTTGCGGATATAGTAGAAGAAGAGTATAAGGGGTCTTACATTCCAACTTGGAAGTAAAGGGTATATTTATAGCAATAAGAATAAATAAAAAGGGGAGAATTTAAGTATGAAAGTAAAAAAGTTATTAAGTATAACATTATTGGGGATATTAAGCTTTTTATTAGCAGGATGTGGGGGTCAATCAGTAAGTGAAGAAAAAGTAATTAAGGTAGGAGTTGTTGGAGAAGCAACTGAACAATGGGACCCAATAATAGAAACTTTTGAAAAAGAGGGCATAAAAATAGAACTAGTTCATTTTTTAGATTATAGTCAACCAAACCAAGCTTTAGCCGATGGGGAAATAGATTTAAATGCATTTCAACACTATGCATTTTTAGAACAAGATATTAAAGATAGGGGCTTTGAGTTAACACCTATAGGGGAAACAATACTAACTGTGTTAGGAGTTTATTCGGAAAAAATTGAATCTCTTGAAGAATTAAAAGAGGGGGCAAAAATTGCAATACCAGGTGATGCAACTAATAGTGGCAGATCCTTAAAGCTTTTGGAAGAAGCGGGTGTTATTAAGGTAGATGAAGCAAAAGGTCATGCTCCAACTTTAAATGATATAACTGAAAATCCTAAGAATGTAGAATTTATAGAAGTAGAATCAGCACAAACTCCAAGAATGTTAGCAGATGTTGATTTAGCCTTAATAACTGCTGGATATGCAGTTGATTCAGGGCTTAGTCCAAGGGAAGATGCACTATTTTTAGAAACATCTAAACCAGGAGTTTATAATCCCTTTGTAAACCTAATTGTTGCAAGAACAGAGGATAAGGATAATGAACTTTATAATAGGATAGTTGAAGAATATAGAACAGATAAAGTTGCTAAGGTAATAGAAGAAGTTTATAAGGGGGCTTACGTTCCAGTTTGGGAGTAATAAACTAATGATAAAAAATTAATAGGGGGCGTTTTAATGAATATAAAAGAGTATGTTTTAAAGGAAAGAGAATATATAACTTCTTTAAGAAGATATTTTCATCAGCATCCTGAAGGGAGTTTAAAGGAATATAATACGGCAAATAAAATAGAAGAGGAGTTAGATAAGCTAAATATTCCTCATAAGAGAATTGGGGAAACTGGGGTTTTAGGAATAATAAGGGGCAAAAAAACCTCAAATAAGGTATTAGCCATAAGAGCAGACATTGATGCACTTAAGGTACCAGATAATAAAGATGAGAAATATAAGTCTATAAATGAGGGGTATAATCATGCTTGTGGTCATGATGGGCATACAGCCAGTCTACTTGGGACTGCAAAGATATTAAAAGAAAGAGAAGAAGAGTTAGGGGGAGAAATAAGGTTATTTTTCCAACAAGCAGAGGAAATTGGACAAGGAGCAAGAATTTTTGTTAAGGAAGGTTGTTTAGATGGGGTAGAAGAAATTCTTGGTGCCCATGTTTCATCTGAAATACCCTTGGGAAAAGTATCTGTAACTGCAGGTCCATGCTGTGCATCCTGTGATTATTTTAAAATAACAGTTAAGGGAAAAGGTGGACATGTATCTAAACCTCATTTATCAACAGATGCCTTGTATATAGCAAGTCAAATAGTAGTTAATTTGCAATCTATAGTAAGCAGGCAAACTGATCCAATTGATACAGTAGTTGTTGGAATAGGATTGATTAAAGGGGGAACTACTTATAATACAGTAGCAGATGAGGTTACTTTAGAAGGAACAACAAGGACCTTTAATTTTGAATCAAGGAAAAAAACTAATAAAGCAGTAGAGAAGATAGCAAAAAACATAGCTTCAATGTATGGGGCAGAAGCTGAAATAGAATTTAGGGATTATGCTGCACCTCTAGTAAATGATGAAAAAGTTAGTAAGGAAGTTGCTGAACTTGTAAAAGAAATTATTGGTGAAGAAAACCTAATAACTAACAAGCCAAAACAACTGGGGGCAGATGATTTTGCAGATTATTTAGTCTTAGTACCAGGCACCTATATTCAAGTAGGAACAAGAAATGAGGAAAACCCTAATACATGTAGGGCACATCACAATGAATTTTTCGATTTAGATGAAGAAGGATTATTACTTTTAACTGATATAGAAGTAGAATATGTATTAAATAAACTTAAATAATACTAAAAAGATAATGGCCACCTATTTTTAGGATGGTCATTATCTTTTTATTTCATATAAAGTATTGGTTGAATTAGGATATTGATATTGGGCCCTTATAGGAGCCGTGTAAACTTACCTTTTTAATATCTCCAGGTTTAATTTTAGGACTTATAACAATATTGTAGGTTTTATTTATGTGAAGAGCTTTATTATTTAAGGAATTATTATATTCATCAGCTATATAATAGTTATCTTTTTTACCATTAGAGGCCCTAGTTACTTCCATATTAATAATAATATAATAAGTGGAATTTGGAGCTACAGTACCTGTAACATTAACTTTTTTTATAGATGAATTAGGTCGTTTATAAACTGGATATATGTCATAATTTATTTTTATCAGTGGAATTAAATAATTAAAGGGTGTTCTTGAAGATGCAAAACTAGCTGTAGCACAACTCCTTTTATTATATAAGATTATACCCTTATTTTTTTTCCTGTCGTATAGCCATTGGCAAACTATAGGTGTAATATCTGTTGATATAGCAATTTTTGAGGTCATAGGGCGAAAGGGTATTTTCTTATGTCTGTAATAGTCAGGAAGATTAAAATAAGTTGTATCCTTATTAAAAGATTCCTTAAGGGGACTTATTAAAAACTTAGTATATTTATCATTATAAAACTTATCAACCTTAAATAATATAAGTTTAGAATCATATAAGACAATATTACGGGGTAATGAGGATATATCAAAATACAAGTAGCTATAGTAAATATAATTACCATCATAGCCTACCTTAATTTTATCGTTATTTAAGTTTCTACAAGGAAATTTACTTGTAACTGTAAGACTTTTCGAAGCAGGAATTAAAATGTTCTTCATTTGATCACCTCAAGAAATATAT
>JAAYOT010000073.1 GCA_012520205.1 Clostridiales bacterium | reverse complement strand
CTGTAAATAACTTTATTGTATAGTAATTATCCTTAACTGAAGCTAATTCCCTAATAGAGTGCATTGATAATAAGGGAGCACCCATATCCATAACTGGAATTGTTAATCTAGCTGATGTCATTGGACCTATTGTACTTCCACCTCTAACATCTGATCTATTAAAGAAGGTTTGGTATGGAACTTCTGCTGCTCTGCATAAACCTTCAAAAATTGCTGCATTGTAGCTGTCTGTGCTGTAACTTCCTGATGCTGCTGTTTTTAAAACTGGTCCTTCTCCCATTACAGGTCTATTTGTTGGATCGTGTTTTTCTTCAGCATTTGGATGAACGGCATGAGCTAAGTCTGCTGATATCATTATAGAATTTGCTAATGCCCTATGAAGGCCTTCTTTATCTTTTCCTAAGGCTATTGTTATTCTTTCTAATATATTTAGTAATAAGGCTGAGTCTGCCCCTTGAGCTGTGCGACTTCCTATTTCTTCATTATCAACACAAACTAAAAGATTTGTTGAATTGTTTATACCACTATCAAGTAAAGCTTTCATACCTGCATAAACCATCCATAAATCATCTAATCTTCCTGCAGATATAAATTCTTCATTTATACCTATTATTGATCCCTTTTCTATTTCATATAAACCTAAGTCAAAGCCTATTATTTCACTTTCTTCCACCTTTAATTCTTCTGCTAGAATCTTTATTAAATAATTATCTTTTTCAAATTTATCATTAATTAATCCTAATAAAGGCAAGGTATCTTTTTGCTTGTTTACTGAGAATCCATCATTAACATTTCTATTCATATGAATTGCAACACTTGGTATTATAAGTACAGGCTTATTTATATTAAGAAGTTCCACTCTTGGTTTAAGAGGACTTTCTCCTTTTAGAGTAATCTTTCCTGCTATTCCCAAAGGTCTATCGAACCATGTATAAAGAAGTGGTCCACCATATACTTCTGTATTTAATTTTAAGTATTTTTTCTCTGAAATCATTTCTGGTTTTGCCTTAATTCTAAAGCCTGGTGAATCTGTATGAGCTCCAATTAATTTAAATCCAGCCTCTTCTATATCTCCCTTTCCTACTGTAAAAGCAATAAGGGCTGAATCATTTTTTATAACATAATACTTACCTTCTTTTTGCAAGTTCCATTTTTCTTCTTCCTTAATTTCATTAAATCCTTCTGAATCTAATATCTCTTTAATAGTTTTTACTGAATGATATGCTGTTGGGCTTTTATCTAGAAACTCTATTAAGTCCGTTGCTAATCTTTTTTCCACTATAATCACTCCTTAATTTAGTTATTAATAATTATAACATACTTATAATAAAGTGAAGAATATAAAGGCTACGATAAATAGGATATGCTCCATAAGCTAATAGCTGTGCAAAGAAGTACTAGGTTTGAAAAAACTACTATGTCAAGAGTTTTGGTAAAACTCGCTGCGCTCAAGCAAACCAACAACTCTAAGACCTAGCAGTTTCTTCTTCACCAAGTACTTCTAAATGCTCGCTAAATGCTTATTTCACATATCCTATTTATCTTCGCCAAGTTATTCATTACTTTTCTTTATGCTTGAAATAATATATTTTTCTCTTATAATAAACTTAATGTCCAAATATAAACTTAATAAAGTAATATAGGAAAGTTTTAATAGAATATAAACTTTTTTATTTGGAAAAATACTTTTATATAGAGGTGATTAAATGATTTCTAATTTTTTAGTTAGATCTTTTATAAAAAATAGTGAGGACGTTAAAAATCCTAAGGTTAGAAAAGCCTACGGAACATTAGGTGGAATCGTAGGAATAATTGTTAATATTATTTTATTTTTAGTTAAACTTTTTGTTGGTTTATTTGTTGGTTCTATTGCAGTATCTGCCGATGCTTTTAATAATTTATCTGATGCTGCATCTTCAGTAATAACTATAGTTGGTTTTAAAATGGCAGACAAGCCAGCTGATGCTGAGCATCCCTTTGGGCATGGAAGAATTGAATACTTATCTGCCTTATTAGTTGCATTTTTAGTAATGCTAGTTGGTTTGCAGTTTATAAAATCTTCTTTTGAAAGAATTATGAATCCTACAGAAGTTAAGTTTGAAATGGTTCCATTTATACTTCTTCTTATTTCAATTGGGTTTAAATACTGGTTATCTCGCTTTAATAAATTCATTGGCAATAAAATAGACTCTGGAGCTCTTAAAGCTTCTGCTGCTGATGCCTTAGGTGATGTTTTCACCTCTAGCACAGTAGTAATATCATTTTTAAGTGCAAAATTTACTGCCCTTCCTATTGATGGATATATTGGTATGTTTGTAGCCCTAGCTATTTTATATGCTGGTTTTTCCTTAGTTAAAGAAACCTTAAACCCTCTTCTTGGAGAAGCCCCAGACCCTGAACTAGTAAATGAAATATATGATAGACTTTTAAAATATCCCCATGTTACAGGTGTTCATGATTTAATTGTTCACAACTATGGACCTGGAAGGATAATTGCATCCGTACATGCTGAAATTCCTGCAGATATTAGTATAATGGAAATTCACAATATTATTGATGATGCCGAAAGAGAAATATCTGAAGATCTTAATATACATTTAGTAATTCATATGGATCCAATTAGTGTTATGACAGAAGAAATTCAAGAAACCTGGGATTACGTAGCTTCAGTCCTAAGAAAATATGAACAAATCGAATCAATGCACGACTTTAGAATAGTTGGTGAGGGAGAAAAGAAAAATCTAATTTTTGATATAGTTATAAACAGCACAAGGGCAGGTAGTAAAAAGGATATAGATAATTTAGTAGAAAATATTAAAGAAGACATAAAGAAAGAACATCCCCAATATAACTGCATTATTACTGTAGACTTTGACTATATGGGATAAGAACAGTGTTGAGTTAGAAGTGTGGAGTGTGGAGTTGTTTTAAGTTTTTAGTTTATGAAACAATTTAATTTTGCTGAATTATGAAAAAAGAGAAGTTTCACAATTTATT
>JAAYOT010000072.1 GCA_012520205.1 Clostridiales bacterium | reverse complement strand
CCTTTTTCATATCTAATTTTTTAATTTTTTATTTCTGAATTTAAATTGATTATTTCTCCAGTATCTGCTCTTACAAATATGGAATATATATTATCTTTCATTGTATCATTTTCACTTCCTACTATATTAAATACATAGGATAATACAAGCTCATTATTATCATTTTCTACATAGGATAAATATATTTTGTTTATTTTTTGAAGATCAATATTCAATTCTCTAAAATACTTCGCAACAATTTCTTTTGCTTTTTCTTCCTCTATATCAATTATATTTATGGTTTCCTTATTAACTGTTGAATAATTTGAATACCCCTCAAGTTTTCCTGATACTTTATCAATCATTGCAATTATTTCTTGGTTAAAAATAGGATAACCATCTTTGCATTCAAAAAATACTACAGTATAGTACGGTGCCTTTTCTTCTTCATTATTTTTTACTTCCTTAAAGATAAACTTGTCCTCTGTTATTTCACTAACATATCCAGTAGCAAGTTTTTTTGCATCCTCCTGGGAAATTATCTCTTTACTATTTAGGACTCTTATATTTTTATTTGAAAATCCTAATACTTCATAATTCTCATCTATATCTACTCCATAGTTTCCTACTATTACAGAATATTTGATTTGAGAATTTTTACTTCCTAGCTTATTTAATGAAATATCTTGAAGGGTCTCTTTATTAGTTTTATAATCATTAATAATATTTTTATTTAATAATTCTTCTATAAAATCCTCTGCAACAGTTATTTCCTTCTTTTCTTTACTTAATATATTACCAATTAAAATTCCTATAGCTATCAGTAAAAATACAATAATAATAATAGAAATTATCTTTCCTTTTTTATCTTTCATTGTATCCTCCTTAACTTAAATAAGTTATTATAAACTCTGCAAGCCAATAATACATACATATATCTTACATCATTTTTATTATAATATAAAGTTATAATTTATATTATACATAAATTTAATTATTTTTATACACATAAAGGGGCCCTCTAAGAAGCCCCTCATAAACTTTTTTATTTTATACAGCATATCCCCACTTTTCATTTTTTACTCTATCTGTAATAGGCATATATCTTCGAACACCTGAAATTGCACTTATCCAACTTATCCAAACATATTTATCAGTTATGACTACATAATCATAATAAACCTGTTCCCCCCTATAGTATTGACCTTGTATAGGATTATCCCCTCCAACATAGGGCTTATTTCTAAAATTAATTGCATCCACTGTACAAGTAAATAATCCTCTCTCGGAATATTGCTTTATAATCTTCTCCTTTTGGCTATTACTAGTTAATTTCTTTTCACTTCTAGGATTCTCTGCCTTAGCAATAGGATACACTTTTACTCCATTCTTATCGAATACTGAATAACCACTTCTACTATCACATTCTTTTTTAGCATTTTCTAATATTCTATAAGCGCCAATTTGTGATTTTACGTCTCCCCAGCTTTTTCTTACTCTGTAAAGGTTGTCTGTTATTTGTGGTTTTGGAACCTTTACATTATAATCCTCTCCTGTTAAACCTTCACAAATAGCTATAGCAACTTTTTCAGTATCTAACTTATCAAAGTCGCTCTTTGAATCACAAAAACAAACTTCCACTAATATTGCCAAAGCCTTAGTATGATATATTACATAAAAATCTTCATTTTTTACTCCTCTATTAACAAAGCCACAACTTGCTGCTACCTTATCATTCACTCTCTTTGCAATAGCATAGTTTTTATTATAGAAATCTTGATTTAAAAAGGCACTTCTATTTGCTAGATAAGTCTCTGTACCTTGTCCTCCCCCTGCATTAAAATGAATGGAACAAAATACATCTACATTGTTATCATTAGCTATTTTTACTCTTCTAGCTAAAGAATCATACATGCTGCTAACTCCACCATCAATTGTACAGTTAATTACAGTATGTCCCTTTTCCTTTAATTTTTCAACAACTTTTTTTCCAACTATTCTATTATATTCGCTTTCTACAAAAACCCCTCTAGCAGAAGTATCGTATCCACTTAAGCAATGCCCCATGTCTATACCAATCTTCATTTAAGCTTCCTCCTTTGTATATTATTATGTATACATTCTATTCAGAGACTATAATAAAAGTTATCGATTAGGATAATTTATCGCTTAAATAATATTTATTTGAAAAATTATCTATGGAAATTAAAATAACTCCTAGATATCTAGGAGTTACTAACCATATATTAATTCCAATTATTCATTAAATCATCCCACATCATTTTTCCGCATTTAGCTAAGGTTACAGTGCCATAAACGCTATTAGGTATTCCCATTGACAGAACGGTAAATGAAAAAGTTCCTTTTGATAAACTAATAAGCTCTGTATCATTTTCAACGCCTTTTTTATCTCCAGTTTTACTTGAAATTTCATATTTTAAATCATCTGGTATATAAAGAGCTAACTTATTTTTTATTTGTTGTCTATTTAATATATCTATTAGCATCTGACTATTTTCTGCTGATAAATAGGTTTTATTATACAAGTGTTTCCAAATCTTTGCAAGATCTAAAGCTGATGTTATATTTTCATTATCCTCTTTATTATCTTTCTCATTATTCATATCCCCAGTCTTTCTCTTTAAAACTGTACTTTCTAAACCCATTTCTTTTATATTTTTATTAATTTCATCCATACCAATAATATCTATAATCTTATTAGCTGCAGTATTATCACTTTGAATTAACATTGCAACCAATAACTCAAAAACAGTATATTCCCTTTCGTTAAATTCATGAATTATACCTGTTCCATATACCTTGTCTTTTCCCTCTATTTTGACTTTATCTAAGAAATCTACTTTATTGCCTTCCACAGCTTTTATAAGAGAAACAGCAATTGGTAGTTTCATGCATCCAGCGGCAATCATTTTAACGTTTTCATTATACCCATAAACAAACCCGCTTCTCAAATCCTCAAAGAAAAATCCATATGTCCCGATTCTTGATTCTAAATATTTCTTTATTTCTTTCATAATACCCTCCAGCTTTCTTACCATATTATCGCCTAAAAAAATTATATCATATTTTCAGAAAATTTTGAAGTATTCAATAATTTTTCTAATTACTTTTATAAGAAAAATAGTGATAGAGAAATCTCTATCACTACATTATATTTTAATCCGCAAATGAAATCCCTATTTTTCTAGCAACCTTTACTAAATTTCCATTTGGATCAACAAGTTTAGATTTTTGTCCTATTACATTTTCTAAAGTGTCACTTGACATTTGTCCGCCCTTTAAACAAACCATTTCTCCAAATCTTTCTTCATTTATTAATTCTACTGCTGCAACACCATATCTTGTAGAAAGAATCCTATCATAAGTTGAAGTATTTCCTCCTCTTTGAATATGTCCTAAAACTGTACATCTGATTTCTTTATCAGGCATTAATTTTTCTAAATCATCTGCTAACTTATTACCAATTCCTCCAAGTCTTATTGGATCAGGACTATCTTCAACTATTTTAGCAACTACAACTTCTCCATCTTTTGGTTTTGCTCCCTCTGCTACAACAATTATACTGAACTTTCTTCCTGCCTTTTCTCTTTCTCTAACCTTATCTACAATCTTATCTATATCATAAGGTATTTCAGGCAATAATATTACGTCTGCTGAACCAGCTATTCCCGATTCTAAAGCTATCCAGCCTGCACCTCTTCCCATAACTTCGCAAACCATAATTCTATGATGTGACTCTGCTGTTGTATGAAGTCTATCTAATGCTTCTGTTGCTACATCTATAGCTGTATTAAATCCAAAGGTAACATCTGTTGATGCTAAATCATTATCGATTGTTTTTGGTACCCCTATAACCTTTACACCTTTTCTAGCAAAATCTCTTGCTGAAGTTAAAGTACCGTCTCCTCCTATTACTACTAATACATCTACTCCCTCTTTTTTTAGATTTTCTACTGCTACATCAGAGACATCTTTTTTAACCATTTGACCATTCTCTTCTACTAAATAATCAAAAAGGTTGTCCTTATTAGAGCTGTATAATATAGTTCCTCCTCTATGAAGTATTCCTGAAACACTGTCAAGAGTTAAAGGGACGAAATCATTATTGTATAACCCTCTATAACCAAATTTATATCCTATTACTTCCCACCCATGGTTCAATATGGCAGTTCTTGTTACGGCTCTAATAACTGCATTTAATCCCGGACAATCTCCTCCGCCTGTTAGTAATGCTATTTTTTTAATTTTTTCTCCCATTTAAATTCCCCCTACTCAATTAATGATTTCGAAATATACTGTACATTCCAAATTTTCTGTCAATTGTTTTTAAAAAAATTTATAATTTCACCATAACCTAATAATACCATAAAATGTTTTTTATTTAAAGGATATTTCTTCTATTTTTAAAATATTAATTGTTGTATTATTCCTATTAATATATAATAACTATTAAATTAATATAGGAGGAAAGAAATATGAGAAATTTTAAAGAAGAATTTATTAAATTAGCTCATGATAAAAAGAATAGAGAAAAACTAGAAAAGAAACTTATTGACTTAAATTCCACTATTGACGAAAGCATTAAAGAGCTTAAAAGCCTTGAAGTTCAATTATTAAAAGAGAAAAAAGATGTAGATAGATTAGAGAATCTTACTTTTCATTCTATCTTTCATAAATTAAGAGGAAATATTGATGAAAAACTCTCTAAAGAAAAACTTGAATTTCTAAGAGCGGAATCTAATTATTTAGAAAAAAAGTATTACTTAGATAGCTTAAAGTCTTCTAGGGAATCTATAATTAGCTCACTTAAATCTCTTGAGAATTTAGATGAAAGGCAGGAACTTTTAATTGAAGATCTCTCTGATAATTTACTCAATTTTTCTTCTACTGAACAAACTCAAATTAAAAGTTGCTTAGATAAAATAAATTATTCAAGCTCAGAAAAAGAGGAAATTTCTCAAGCACTAAATGTCGGTGAAAAACTACTTGCTATTTGTGATGAAGTTATTTCATATTTAGAGTCTGCTCAAAATTGGGGAATTTATGATATGCTAGGGGGAAAATTCATCGCTACTCATCTAAAACATCAAGAAATAGATAATGCTGCTCATTCCTTGAATAAGCTTAATTTTATTTTGGACCAATATAATAAAGAACTTTCAGAATTAAAAAATACTACTAGTATTTCTCTTAAAATAGATAGTTTTACTTATACTATGGATTATTTTTTTGATAATTTTTTTACAGATTCATTAGTTCAAAGTAAAATCAATGATGCCTTAAATTCTGTAAATCAATTAAAATCAAAAATAATTGAAACTCAATTTGACTTAAACCAATGTTTAGTAAATATAACAGAACATATTAATAATTTAAATAATGAATTAGAAAATTTTTTTATTTCAAATTTATAAAAAAAGAGCTGCCCTGCAGCTCCTTTTTTTACTTATAATTGATTTCTATTTTGCTTATAGTATTTTCTCCATCTAAGGACAGTTCAATAGTATTTAATCCTTTTTCTAAATTTAAATCGGAATAGTCTCTAATTTTATTGAATTCCCCACTATTTACTTTAATATAATAGTTTCTTAATATTTTGCTATTTTGGAAGCTTCCTAAAGTATATTCGTTTTCTCCAACTTCCTCATTGCTGCTTTCTTTTTTCATTAGAATAATATATGCTTTTTCATCATTATTTATTGTTTTGTCCATTGGGTTTTTATTCATCAACTCTTTATTTTGTGTGTAAATTGTTGGTTTTATGGCCTTTCCTTGATATTGCATAACTATATCTTCTGTAGTTTTTGTATAAGTTATATAGGTGTTACTTTGTTTCATATCGGTAGTATTATCTATTGCAATTGTATAAGTATAAAGAGCTTCTGTAATATTAGTATTATTATCTCTCCAACTAAACTTTTTAACATCAGCTTTTCCATTATAATTTAAGGCCTCAAGGTTCCCTTCTAAAACATCTATTGCACTACAAGGAAATCCCTGATTATCAAAATACCCATCATTTATGAAATCTATCATTATCCATTTACTATACTCTTCACTCCAAAATTCTACTACAAAATAGGATTTTTGTTTCATTTTTAAGGCATTTGTTCTTCTGAATTCACCAACCCTTGCATTTAAATCTACGCTTTGTAGAAAATCTCTATAGATAATTGCAACATCTCTAGCTGAGGCTGTTGTATAACCTGCCCTTTCTCTTAAAATATCGAAACCATTAATGCCTTTTGAATCTTCAGCAATATCATATGTAATAACATTTTTAAGTAATTCTGAAACTTTTACAGCCCTTTCTAATTTATCATCTATTTTTTTTGCTTCTTCACTAATTGAATATGAGCTGTTTAGTGCTTTTATTTTCTCATTATCTTTTTCTGAATAGTAAAACCTAATATTATTCTCATTATAGATATTATCCCAATTCTCCACTGTTATTTTCCCAAAAGTTCTTGTTTTATTTATTAATATTACCCCAATAGCTATTATAGCTACTACTATCAAAATTTTTATAATTTTATTTATTTTATTCACCAAAATACCTCCATAATACCAAAAAAATTTCAAATTGTTATCTTATTATAATAATAACAATAAATAGGGTATTTTTCCATAAAAAAGTGCTTATAAAGCACTTTTAGTAAAATAAAATTATATCCATAAATATATCCTTATCTAGGTTTTCTGGATTTTCCTTATATAATTTTTCGATTCTTCTATAATTATCTGTTATTGACCTTTTGCTGTTTTCATTTAAATTTTTTGGCATTTCCTCATATGCAGATTTTATATTTTCATAGGCTCTACTTATATTCTTTTCTACATTAATATAGTACCAAGCAGCATTATTAAGAGCCAGTATGTCTTTATCGTTAATTTCAAAGGCCTTACGTATATATTTAATTCCTTCTTCATACATTTCATACTTAAGATATAAAGCACCTAGTGCCCTATAGTAATCACTATTATTTTTATCAAGTTTAATAGACTTTTCAATATTGCTTATTGCCTCTCCCCATTGCTCTTCAGTTATATATAAATTAGCTATTTTATAATATAAACTGCTATCATCTTTTTTCATATTTACTGCTATTTCATACATTTTTTTAGCTTTTTCATTATTTACTTCTAAATTTGTATAATAATCTGCTATATTTAAGATAATTTGATAACTATAAGGGGACTTTTCCATTGCAGTTCTTAAATAGGGCTCTACAAATTTTCCTTCACCATTTAAAGTAGAAATTTCTGCTAAAAGCAAGTAAGCATTACTATAATTAGAATTATCTAAAATGCTCTTTTTAACTAGGTTTGATGCTTCTTTATAATCCTTATTATTGTATTCTAATATGGCCCCAATATAATATTCATAAAAGGATTCCTCCTTTTCATCCTTAACTTCCTTATAGGCCTCTTCTAAATAACTTATTGCTTCTTTAATATTATTCTCTTTTTTTAACAACTCATATTTTATTAAATTTATTAAAGATCCTTCTACATTATTATTTTCTAATTTTCCTATTAATTCTTCAGCCTTATTTATATTTTTTATATCTTTAGTATAAGCTTTTGCAAGCATCATTTTATAAGAATCCTTATTATTTTCATCTATTAATCTTTCTAAGTTTCCTATTAATTCTTCCTTATTAAATACATACATTTCATCAATTGTATCATATATTTTTAATTCATTTTTATCAATTTCCCAAGCCTTATCTAATAATTCCAAAGCCTTGTCCCATTTATTTATAAGGCTGTACATATTAGCTACTTCTGAGATTTCATAAGCTGAATTTTCATTTAACTCATATTTACTTATTGTTTCTTCTGCTTTAAATTCATGATTTTTAAAGATATAGGCAGCAAATAAATTCTTTAATATATTGTTATGTATTCCCTTTTCAGAAATATATTCTTCCCCAAATGTAATAGTTTCATCATATTTACCATTCATATTAAAAACAAATAAAATTTTACTTATTAATTCCCTATCCTTTTCTAAGTAATCTTCTAGTCCTTCTTCTCCAATTATTCTATCTCTTACCAGTATACTTTCCTTTAATATTGTATCGGATTTTTCCACTTCTGATTTTAATGAATAAATATCTGCAATTTTTACTGACCATATTGGCCAAGGATCTTCTAATTGCATTTCATTGTATTCATTAATTGCCCTATCATATTCGTATTGATAATAAAAATTTTCAGCTGAATTAGTAATTATATTTACATTTTCTACGCTAGTATATGATTTAATTACCAAAATAAGTGCTAAAGTAAACAAACAAGAACTGCTAATTATTGTAACAGGTTCAGTATAAGGTGTCTTCTTATTAGCTTTATCATATAAATCTTTTATCTTCTTAAAAAACTTATAAATAGGCATAAACATTTTCTTCATTTTACTATGAAACGTTTTCATTTTTTTACAACTCAATTTAATTTTAGAGAAAAACTCTTCCATTTTTTTCATAGTACCTCCATTATTCTTCTAATCTAAAATTTATTGTAACAGATTATAATATCATTTACAATTATATTTTATAGATTTTAAATTATGTTGCCTTATTAGCAAATAATTAAAGGAGCCTAATTTAAGCTCCCTAATTCATACTTTTCTTTAAAACTGCTTCTGCTCTTGCAACTCCTATATACATTAAATAAGCAATCAGTGATAGTATTACTATACTCATCATAACCATATCTAATTGAGATATTTGTCCACCATATATAATTAAAAATCCTAACCCTTCTCTTGCTACTAAGAATTCTCCCATTATTACTCCTACCCAAGATAGGCCTACATTTATTTTTAAAGCTGATACTAATACTTGAATATTAGCCGGAAAAACTAGATATCTTAATGTTTGAAATTTATTAGCCCTTAATGTTTCCATGAGTTTTAGTTTACCTTTATCTACTTCATTAAATCCTGTTAAAACCGTAATTATTGTTGTAACTACTGATATTAATAGTGTTATTACAATTATGGCTCCCATACCATTTCCTACCCAAAATATTATTATTGGAGCTAATGCAACCTTAGGTAAGGCATTTAATACTACTAAATAGGGATCTAATACTTTTGCTATAAAAGGTGAGTACCACAACATTATAGCTATAAGGGTACCTAATACTGTTCCTAAGGTAAAGCCTAAAATAGTTTCATAACAAGTTACTAGTATATGCTTTAATAAGGTTCCTTCTTCAATAAATCCTAGGAGGGATTTTATCATTCTGCTTGGACTTGAGGTTAAGAAAGGATCTATTACCTTTAAATTAGTTAAAAGCTCCCACAGAATAATAAATATAGCTAAAATTGCTATTCTAAAAACAGTAACTTTTATTTTTTCTCTTTTTATCTTCTTTATATATTCTTCATGTTCTTTACTCATTTACTTTATCTAACTCCTTCCATAATAAATTAAAGTATTCCTTAAATTCTGGCTCACTTCTTCTTTCAAAAGGAGTAGCTTCCTTGTTTTTAAAGTCTATTTTAACATCTAGTTTTATTTCTGCTGGTCTTTTTGTTAACATAATTATTCTATCTGATATTGATACAGCTTCAGAAATATCATGGGTTACCATTATAGCCGTCTTGCATTCATTTTTTATTATTCCCTTTACATCATCGCATACCCAAAGTCTAGTTTGATAATCCAAAGCTGAAAAAGGCTCATCTAATAATAGTATTTCAGGATTCAGCGCAAGGGTTCTTATTAAAGATACCCTTTGCCTCATTCCACCTGATAGTTCATAAGGTTTATGATTTTTAAACTTTTCCAAATCATAGTTTTTTATTAGTTTTTCTACTCTTTCTAAATTCTCTTCATTTAATTTCTTTTTTATTTTTAGTCCCAAGGTTACATTTTTCCAAACAGAAATCCATTCAAATAAATTATCTTTTTGAAACATATAACCTATTTTATCTAATCTATTTTCTACACTTTTATCATTATATATGACTTTGCCATAGGTTGGTTCTAATAATCCGCTTATAATATTTAATAAGGTTGATTTTCCACAGCCTGATGGTCCTATTATTGTAATAAACTCTCCCTTATCTACTGAAAAGCTTACATCCTTTATTGCAACGGTCTCACTTTCTAAAGAATGGTATATTAAGCTAACATTTGAAAGATCAATTAAAGCCAATAACAATACCTCCTTTCCCTGTTAGGTATCTTTTTCTAGCTTCAGATGACTATTTCACTTCTTCCACAGCTTTTTCTGCAAATTTATTATTAACTATCTTTTCATAAGCTGGTCTTTCTTTTATTAGGTCTTCATCATACTCCTCTATAATATCCATAAGTCTATTTAAATCTCCTTCTTCTATAAATGGTGTTTTAGCTAAAGCATCTATTTCTTTATAGTTTTCAACAACTGATATAATGATATCTCTATCAGTTCCAGGGAAGAAGGAAATAATTGAATCTGCAATTTCTTCTGCTGAATGACTTTCATACCATAATTGGCCTTTATAAACCGCATTTGTAAACCTTTGTACTATTTCTGGATTTTCATCCATATATGATTTTGTTGTATAAAAAGCTGTATATGGTACATCGCCAGCAGCTTTTCCAATAGAAGCTAAGATTTTTCCGCTTCCCTCTTTTTCAAGCATTGATGCTGTTGGTTCAAATAAATTAACATATTCTCCAGTTCCCGCCTTAAAAGCTCCAGAAGTAGCTGTAAAATCAATATTTGTAACTAATGACACATCTGTTCTTGGATCCAATCCATGATTTCTTAATACATATTCAAAAACCATTTGAGGCATTCCTCCAGGTCTTGCACCTATTATTTCAGCCCCTTTTAAATCCTCCCACTTAAAATCTGGGTTTTCTTCTCTTCCAACTATAAATGATCCATCAGTTTGAGTTAATTGAGCAAATACTACAGGATAATCTTCTCTACCTTGATTGTTAATGTAGATTACCTGTTCTGGACCAGAAAAACCTATGTCTGCATTGCCACTTAGAACCTGCTGCATTGTTTTATCTGCTCCTTGTCCAGTAGCTAAATCTATTTCAATTCCCTCTTCTAAGAATAATCCTTCATTAATTGCAATATACATTGGTGCATAGAAAACCGATCTAACAACTTCGTTTAATCTTACCTTTACAGTTTCCTTTTCTGTATTCTGATTTTTGTTAACGCAGCCTGATAAAATCCCTAGGGAAAATATAGTTAAAGCTGAAGCTATAAGCCTTTTTATTGTTTTATTTTTCATTTCAACCTCCTAAGTTAAAACAATTCTTTTTAAATTTCTTTTATTATTTATAGTATGAATTTATTTTCATTATTGTTAAAATTTAAGGTTTTATATTGAAAAATATCATATTATTAATTAAATGTTCATTTTTTGGAGAATGTATTAGTAGTTATATAGTAAAAAGGACTGTTACAAAAAAATAAGATTGTAAGCAATCTGCTTTTTTTGCAACAGCCCTTTTAATTATTTATGAACTCCATCTTCCAATTAAAATATCCTGTTTCCTCATCCTTAACATATCTTAAATATGCAGAATATGTTGTACCTTTTTTACTTTTTATATTTCTAAAGCCTACTTTTCCATTCTTTAATAATAACTCTACCATTTCTTTAGAAACTTTTTTCCCTAAGGCAGCTATAAATTTATCATTCTTCCAAATAGTGAACTTGCAGCCATTTCTCCAATTAGTGCAGCCATACCCCTTTGTACCTTCTATAACTGGATTGCCGCATATAGGACATTTGCCTATTTCTTCTGTTCCTTCAGGAAGCTCTACTTTAAATCTATGAAGCATTGAATCATCATTTTTTATCTTATTTACAGAATCCTTGGTAAATTCAATAATAAAGTTTAGGAAATCCTCTTTCTTAAATTTTCCTTTTTCTATATCTGATAAGGTTTTTTCAAGCCTACCTGTATATTCTAAGTCTAAAAGCTCTCTTGCGGGAAAAACTTCTACAATTGTTCTTCCTAAATCAGTAGCTATTAGGCTTTTTCCTTTTGCCTTAATATATCCAACATCTTTAAGCTTTTTAATAGTTTCCGCCCTTGTTGCAGGTGTACCTATACTAAACCCACTTAAAATAGCATTCATCATTTCTTCAGAGTTTCTTTCATCATCTTCCTTATCTTCCTTATAATTTTTACCACAGGTTTCCATTAACCTTAATAGGGTCTTTTCCGTATGATGCTTAGGAGGTTTTTTTGTAACCTTATTAACCTTGCTTTCAGTTACATCTATATTTTCTCCCTTTTCTACTAGGGGAAGTATTGTATCTTTTGTTTCAATCTTTTCAACAACTCTCCAACCCTTAATTATTTCTACCTTACCCTTTGCAATAAACTCACCTGGTATATTTTCGTCATTAACCTTTATAGTAATTTTTGTTTCTTCAAACTCTGCAACAGGCATAAACTGCGTTATAAATCTATTTTTAATTGCTGTATATACCTTTTCTTCATCAGCTGTAAGTCCTTGTGGAATAATATAGGTTGGTGTAATAGCACTATGGCTTTCTACCTTTGAATTATCAAAAACTCTTTTACTTTTTATAAATTTTATTTCTTTTTCATAGGGCAATCCCCTTTTTAAAACATCTAATACTTTGCTTGCTCTAGCTTCTAAACTTTCTTCAAGAACCACACTGGCAGTTCTTGGATAGGTAATAAATTTCTTTTCATAAAGGCTTTGGGCAACCTTTAAGACCTTATCAGAAGTCCATCCTTTATATTTACTCGTTATATATCCCTGCAAATTAGATAAATTAAATAAGGGTTGTGGGTATTCTCTCTTCTTCTCAATTTCTTTATCTACTACAATCCCCTTTTTTTCTTTTAATAATTTGCTTATTTTATCTAGATAACTTTTATCTTCAAATTTTTCACTGTTTTTCTCATAATATAAACTATCAAATTCAACATTATCCTTAGATTTATATTTAGCTGATAATTTATAATAGGAGGTTGCCTTAAAATTTTCAATTTCCTTATCTCTATCATATATTATTTTTAGAGTTGGAAGTAACACCCTTCCTATATTTAAAGTCTTCCTCTCCTTTGTGCTTCCCCCATATCTTAATGTAGCAACAGAAGTTAAATTAATTCCTATAATCCAATCTGCAAGCTGACGCCCTATACCAGCATCTTGCAGAGGCTTCATTTCTGTATTAAGCTTTAAATTCCTCATTCCCTTTTTTACTTCTTCTTCGGTCCATTCATTAAGTAATAATCTATATATTGGCTTATTTACTCTTAAATATATAAATAATTCATCAGCAATAATCTGCCCTTCTCTATCATAGTCTGTTGCTGATATTACTCCATCTACATCATCTCTATTTATTAAATTTTTAATTACATTAATTTGCTTAGCTGCGCCCTTATCTACTGAATTTCTATTATATCCATCACCTTTAATCTTATATTCAAATTTATCAGGTATAAATGGAAACTTCTCCATTTTCCAGCCTATCATGCTTTCATCGTAATCTTTAGCATCAAAAAGCTGTAGCAAATGACCAAAGGCCCATGTAACTAAATATTCCTCCCCTTCAAAATATCCATCTTTTCTATTTTTAATGTTATAAGCATCTGCAATATTCCTTGCAACAGAAGGTTTTTCTGCAATTATAACCTTTTTCATCTATATCTCCTACTTCTTTTATTAATATATATGGTTTCGCGCAATTAAAGAGACTATTACATAGTCTTAACACTGCGTAGCACTAACTATGACTTGCAAAAAAAGAAGGCTGTTTACAATCTTCTGTTTTGCAACATGCCCCTTTACTATTATAATATAAAATTAAAATTTTTCATACAAAAAGAAAATAGATAGATTTTAAAAGCATATCTATCTACTTTTCTTAAAATACTATTAATATTATATTTTTTATTTTCTTGGATTATCAAATGATGGTGGTGTTGGGTTTGGGGCCTTTTGTTCAGGACCTGGATTTGATAAATTAAAATATAATTTAGAATCTTCAGTAACACCAAAATCCCTATTAGAACCAGTATTTTGAATTTTATTAAGTGCTTCTCTAAATAAAGCATTATGTTCTTCTTCTCTATTTAATAAAAAATCTATTGTTGCTCTAACTTCTTTATCTTCAATTTGACGATATAAATACTCATATACAACCTTGGCCCTTTGTTCTGCCGCTATATTAGAAAGTAAATCTGCTACCAAATCTCCTGTACATTAAACTTATCCATAATCTTCTTTGCAGTTTCAATATTACCTTCTACTCTACGTTTTGTCCATCTTAGCCTATAATTTAGACTTCATATTTTTCTCGCTAAGTCAATTATTTCATTCATAGTCTTTTTAAAACTCATTCACTCACCCCCGCATTTACAATTTTATACTTTTATATAAAATAAGTAAAGAACTTAAGATAAAAACTCTTTTAAATCATTTATGACTTTAGAGCTTCACTAATTTACATTTCATTGTAAAACCAAATAAAATAGTTTATCACAGCAGAATATAAAAGCCATAGTATATAAGGGAGCATCAACAAAGCTGCTTTTTTATCAATTTTAGCAAACTTAAATATTGTTATTACAGTTAGTATTATTATCACTATAAGCCAAATAAATGAAAGTCCATAAAGTCTAAAAGTAATGAAGAGAAATGTCCAAGCAAAATAGAAGATTAATTGAATTAGGTAAAAGAAGTATCCATCACTGTTTACTTTTCTTTTTTCATTATTTATATAAAACCTATAAGCTGCAATTCCTAGTATTATGTATAAGCTTGTCCAGATGATAAGAACAATAATTGGAGATGGACTTAAAATTGGTTTCTTTAATGATTCATAAATTGATATAGAATTTTTATTAACGTATACAGTTACAATACCTCCAAGTAACGGTATAAGCAGGTTTATTAATAACTTAAAAATCTGAACCCTTTCATTAAGCTTAAGATTATTTTTTATTTTCTTATTTTTTATATTCATAATAATGACTCCTACAATATATTTATTAATTATTGTATGCACTACTAAAAATATTTATGTTTTAAAAATATATATCTGAAAATTCTATATCTACTTTTTCTTTTAAATCGTTTATTTCAAAATCACCATCTAGAGCTTTTTTATTATCTTCTATATTAGAATCATAAGGTAAGACTATTCTAAAAGTATTTCCTTCCTTTTCTCCTGTTTCTATAGATATTGCTCCATTATGAAGTTCTACTAATCCCCTTGTTAAGAATAATCCAAGACCACTTCCTTCAGAGGGCCTGTTTAAAGAATTATTTACCTTTGTAAACTTTTCAAATATATCTTTTATTTTATTCTCAGGTATTGCTTCTGCATCATTGGTTACTTCGATTTTAATATTCTTATTATTTTCAATCATCATTGTCACATAAATATTTCCATTATGTTTCCCATATTTTAGTGAATTAGATAAGATATTAAGCATTATTCTTTCTATATGATTTTTATCGCACAAGAGAAATATTTCCTCTTCTTTAGGATCAAAAGTAATTTTTACATTTCTTAATTTCATATAATAATCACTTAATAATAATACATTTTCTACTATATCAACTATGTTATATATTTTATTGTTAAAGTGAAGCTTATTCTCTGATAATTTATTACTATCAATAAAATTATCTATTGTTCTTACAAGTCTTAAACAGTTTTGTTTTATTATTTTATTATATGAGGCTATTTTCTCATAATTTACATTATCAATGTATAAATCTTTTAATTGAAGGGCTGAATAAATAACATTTATTGGTGTTCTTAACTCATGGGAGATATTCGAATAAAATTCATCTTTCATATTTTCATATTCTATTTTAATTTCTAGCTTAATTATTTCATCTCTTCGTTCTAAAATATCAGTAACATCATTAATTATTAATACTTTTTTTGCTTCATTTATTTCTATTAAATTAATTTTTATTTTTTTAATTTCTCCGGAGCTTGTCTTTATTTGTGCATATTTACTAAACTCTTCTAAATTATTAATATCTTCATATCTTATATTGTATCTCTCAAATAATATATTTTTAAAATTTAATTTTAAGTATTCATTTTCTTCCTTGTTATAATTTATTAAAGCATTTACTGATTTCTTATCTTCCGATAAATATCTAGCAGAAATTAAAATATCATTTTCAAAAACTAATAACTCATCTGAAAAGTATTGCACTAAATCATGATACATATTTTCACTTTTCTCTAGTATGGTATTAATTTCCTTCAAATCCTTTTCTCTTCTTCTTAGTTCCCTATACAAGTCTGTTTCCTTTCTTTTAGATTTCTCCAGACTAGTATAAGCTCTTAAAAAATTACTTAGCAGCAATGTATCTTCTAATTTATCATAAGCAATAAAATATGCAGATATTTTAGAAATTCCTGACCAGAACAAAATTTCATTTCCTATTAAAATAGATATATTGAAAAATATATTGCTTAATAAAATTAGTGAACTAAAATAAATGATCCATTTAGACTTATTATCAAATTCATTTTTTTTATGAAAGTATATTATTAATGCTAATAATATAAATACTACGCTTTGATTTATTATTAATTGTAGAATCCTATTATTAGAAATAATATTAGAAATAAGGCTTATTTCTTTATTAGGAAATGATACGAATAAATAAAAAATTAATATATTTACTACTAGAATGAAATGTTTAACTTTTCCAGAGATTTTATTACCAGTTACTAGCATACATAGTAAAATATTAAGTAATTCTAAATAAGTAATAAATTGAGCAAAATTCATACAAATTTCAAAAGTACTTCGATTCCAAATATATTTTAATTCTATAAACCTTATAATGGTTATATATAGATATCCTGTCCCTAAATTTTTTAAAAAAACAAAAAGCTTGTTTCTTTTTTTAACCTTAATGCTGATACAGATTAGAATAGAAATAACTAAACATATTACTCTCTCAATAAACGTGTATTCTATACTCATATCGAAAGCAAAATTAATTACCGACAACACTAATATAATTGGAATAAAAACCCAGATAGTTATTCCATTATTTCTATATTCATATTTGTAATTTATCATTTAATTCACCTTTCATTTATTTAACATAATAATAAAAGTGGCTCCCTTACCAGTAGTGCTTTTCAACTCAATATCACCATTTTGAGCTTTAACAAGATTGTAGGTTACATATAATCCAATACCATATCCCTCATGCTTATTGTCTATTCTATTTTCCATTGTATATTTTTTGAAGGCCTTTGATATAAATTCCTCACTCATTCCAATTCCATTATCCTTAAACTCGATAATAACTCCATCTTCACTATTTTTTACATTAATAAGAATAGATCCACCTTTATTCGTAAACTTTAAGGAATTTGATACTAAATTTAAAAGAATTCTCTTCATCATCTCTTTATCAAAATGGATAATTATCTCTTCTTCATCAGTATCAAAGACTAAATCAATTCCACTATTTCTTATATAATCTGAAAGCTTTAATAAATACTCCTCTATAAATTCTACAATATTATCTGGTTCCAAATTTGCTTCTAAATTTTCTGTATCAATTTTACTAATATCTATTAAATTGTTTGTTAATTCAGATAAACTGATACAATTTTCCTTACTAATTGAATTGTACCTTTTTATAGCTTCAATATCTTTTTTCTTTATAAAAACATCTTCTAATTGAATTGCTGAATGGATTATATCAATAGGAACTTTTATGTCATGAGTAATGTTAGATAAAAAATTATTTCTAATTAACTCCCTAGTCTGTATAGATTTTAATTCTTCCTTCATGGACATAAGCATTAATTCTTCTGTTAAATCATTTAATGAAATAATATAATTAAATTCCGCATCCTCTGTATAAACTAATTTTGCCTCATATTTTTTATTATCTTTTTCTATATTTGTAATTATGACCTTATTATTTTTCCTAACTGATTCGTATAAGCTATTATCAAACTGCAAATAATTCTCTATTCTCTTATTAATAACATTTTTTAGGATCTTATTATTAGCTATTTTTAAAAAACTTTCATTGCAATAAAATATCCTGAAATTCTTATTTATAACAACAATAGGATTTGATAATCTTTGAATAAATTCTTTAAAAAAGTTATACTTTTCATTTAGATTTTCATATTTTTCTTCTAATTTTATATTGTTCTTTATTATCTTGTAATTTATTTTTTCTAACTTCTTGTTTTTTTCTGATATTTCTTTAAAAACAAAACTATAATTATTCTTTACTATATGGGAAATTACAAGAAGTACACTAGATACTAATAGGGTATATTGTATAATATTCATTAAACATACCACTAGCTTAATTTCCACAAAATAATTAATCAAAGTAAAAATAATATTAGCAGCAAATATATATAAATTTAAATTAATAATATCTACTTTTTCATTAACAATATACATATTTTTTCTAATATATTTAAAAGCTTTATAAATTAAAATTATTGCTATAATATTTGTAGATATTGCTATTATTTTTGCATTAACCATAGCTTTTATTATTAAAAATAAGCATAACCCCAAGAAGGCTATACCTGTTTCTAAATAAATATTTTTATTTTTACTAAAGGGTTCTCTATACTTTGTAATAAAATAATAATGAATTGCAAAGTATAAATATGCTATTTTATAATCTTCAGCATGCATAATAGTCTTCAGTAAGTTTCCAAAACTTTGAAATTGTGTGTTATATGACAATGAAATTATAAAGGTAACACAAGCGACTAAAAAGAATACTTGTACTATAAAATATACCTGCATCTTTGTTAAAGCTTTTAGGTGGCAGGATAATATAAAGGCCACAACTGCGCAAGTTAATAAAAAAATGTTTAATATATCAAATAAAGTATTAAAAAATACTATATCTAAACTTTTCATGCTTACATAATATATTAAAATAAAAAAAGCACTTAAAATTGTGTAAATAAATAACTCTTTTTTATTTGCATAATAAATTTTCTCTCTAAAATTATTATAATTCACAATATAACCCCTTTATCATACTTTTCGTACATAATTTTACATCATTCCCTTATATAAGTGAACACATATTTTCTTAAATTTTCCTTCTTTTTATATTTTTCGTTCATTTGTAATTTTATGCCCTTTCAATTGTAATTTTGTTTGGTATTATTACTTTTTTTTAATAAATTCTTATTATATGATTATTTTTAAGTGTTTAAACTTGTGTTATACTATTCTTATTGAAAAAAATCATTTTATTGATTATTTTTTATAATTTTTGTCATAATATTAGATATTTACATAAGGTGGTGAAAAAAATTAATATTAAAGGAATTGTTAGCATATTAGCTTCTAAATTTACAATTTTTTTAACAAAAACTCTATTAAAAGGCGGAACTACTTTTCCTGGAAAGGTAGCCTTAAAAATAGACAAAAACATATTAAGTAAGGTATCAAAGGGATATAAAGTAATCTTAGTAACTGGAACAAACGGTAAAACAACAACTACTAATATGATTTATAACATTATTAAAACAAGTGGAAAAAAAGTTATCACTAATAATACAGGGGCAAATTTATACCCTGGAATAGTTACAACATTTATTGACAATTATAAGTTTTTTAATAAACCAAATAATTCTTACGCAGTTATTGAGGTAGATGAAGCTAATGTAAAATATATAACAGCATGCTTATCACCTGAAATTATTACGGTTACAAATTTATTTAGAGACCAGCTTGATAGGTATGGTGAAGTTTATACAACTTTATCTAAAATTTTAGAAGGAATAGAATTGTCACCGGATACAACATTAGTTTTAAATGGAGATGAATCCTTATTAGGAAAACTTGATGTTAAAAATAAGGCTATTTACTATGGGTTTAATGCAAAAGTAAATGATAATAAAGAGATAGATGTAAATGCAGATGCAAAGTTTTGTAAATTCTGTAAATCTCCCTATGAGTATAATCATATAACCTATAATCATTTAGGTGATTTTTATTGTCCAAATTGCGGCTTTAAAAGAGCTGAGCTAAAATATGCAGTAAATGAAATATATGATCTATCTCCAGATAGCTCAAGTGTTAAAATAAATGATTTAGACATAACCATTAGCCAATCTGGAACTTATAACATTTATAATGGTCTTTGTGCTTATTCCATTGCAAAGGAACTAAATATCAAAGATGAGCATATAAAAAAATCCCTTGAAAATCAAAATTCTAGCTTTGGAAGACAGGAAACCTTAACTATCGAAAATAAGGAAGTAAGAATAATCCTTGTAAAAAATCCAGCAGGATACAATCAAGCCTTAGACACACTATGTTTAAACAAAGATTCCTTTGATTCTGCCTTTTTATTAAATGATAATTACGCAGACGGAACAGATATATCTTGGATTTGGGATGTAGATTTTGAAAAACTAAAAGATCTTAATATTGATTCAATTTTAATATCAGGTATGAGATCCTATGATATGGCAGTGAGGCTTAAAGTAGCAGGATTAAAGGCAGATAATTTTATAATTGAAGAAACCTTTGAAGAACTAACCGAAAAAATCAAAGCTACTCCTAATGATAAAATTTATGTTTTAGCTACATATACTGCTATGATAAACTTTAGAAAATATCTACATTCAAAGGGATATATTAAAAATTTATGGTAGATAGGAGGTTTTAAAATGGAATTAAATATTTGTCATCTTTATCCTGATCTGCTTAATGTTTATGGTGACCTTGGTAATATATTAATACTTAAATATAGAGCTGAACAAAGGGGAATAAAGGTTAATATTGTTAACTCATCACTTAATGATAAACTTGATATAGAAAATATTGATATATTATTCTTTGGTGGCGGTCAAGACTTTGAACAGTCCATTGTTTCATCTGATTTAAAAACAATAAAAAAAGAAGACATAATAAAATATATTGAAGATGAAAAAGTATTAATTGCTATCTGTGGAGGCTATCAGCTCCTTGGCAAATACTATACAGCACCAAATGGAGAAAAAATCGAAGGCCTTGGCGCCCTTGATATTTACACTGAAGCTGGGGACACCCGCTTTATTGGAGATAGTATTATTTATAATGAAGATTTTGATGAAACTTATGTAGGCTTTGAAAATCATTCAGGACGAACTTATACTAATGGTCTAAAACCTTTAGGAAAATGCCTACATGGATATGGCAATAATGGTGAAGATCATAAAGAGGGGTGTATCTATAAAAATACATATTGCACCTATTTTCATTCATTGCTTTCAAAAAATCCAGAATTAGCAGATAGATTCTTATCTATTGCTCTTTCAAAGAAATACGGAGATGTTTCTCTTGAAAAAATTGATGATACAATTGAATATAAAGCTAAGGAAGTCATGATAAATAGACTTTCTAAATAAAGTAAAATTTATAATATTAACAGATTAGAAATGGGGAAATAAGATTGAAAAGAAAACATATTTTTAGGAATATAGCTATGGCAGTTGCAATGTCATTAATTTTACCTTTTGCAAATAACTTTACTACAGTGAAAGCTGAGGAAATTTCAATTAATGAACCTGAAATAATTGGGGAATCTGCAATTACTATGGATATAGAAACTGGAGAAGTTATTTATTCAAAGAATGCTGATCTTGTAATGGCACCAGCAAGTACAACCAAATTAATGACTTCCCTATTATTTGCAGAAAATAAGAACAGATCAGATGTTATTTCTTATACGGATACAGCAGCAAAAGTTACAGAAACTTCTTTAAATAATTTTATTAATGCAAAGGCAGGAGATAGAATTTCTGCTGATGATCTAATGAAATCAGTCATGATCTATTCTGCAAATGATACTGCATATTTAATGGCAGAAAGTGTTGCTGGTACTGTTGATGAATTCGTTAAGATGATGAACGAAAGAGCTCAGGCTTTAGGACTTAAAAACACAACATTCCATAATCCTTCTGGCCTTGAAATAGATCCTTTAAAGCCATCTAACACTGATATAAATCAAACTACTGCTTTTGATTTAGCTGTTATTGCAATGGAAGCTTTTAAAAACGACTGGATTCGTGAAACTATTGCCCCTAAATCAGGAGAAGTTTCTATAGCTTTAGGCAGCCAAACAATGATCTTAGAATTTAGAAATAAGCTTGTTGGTAAAAATGGAAATATTGGTGGTAAAACTGGAACTGAAGAACAAGCTGGTCATTGTTTCGTTGGATTTTATGAAAGAGATGGAAGACATTTAGTTACTGTAGTATTAAAATCTGAATATGGTGTAGATGGCCTTAATGTGTTTAAGGACACTGAAAAAATTGCAAATTTTAGTTATCCAGCAGAAAAGCAAGTATATAAAAAGGCTGGAGAAGAAATTGGAACTGTTGATTTAACATATAAAACTTTCAGATTCTTCGGTCCAGAAAACACTATTACTGCTCCTTTAATTTTAAATTCAGATGTAAATTATTATAAGAATACTTACAACGATGCATATTCTACTCTTTCTTATACTGGGGAAGAAAAGGATGCATGGAAATTAGCTGGAGAAGAAGATCTTAAAATAACTTATTCCTCTGGTTTATATAGTGAAGAAGTATCAGCTTCCCTTGGATTATCTGCTTTTGACTTAATAAAAGCTAACCTTCCAGTATATCTATTATCATTATTAGTTATTGTAATTATAATAGTTCTAATAGTATTTGTAATTAGAATATTCAATATGAGAAATAGAAGAAGGAGAAGAAGAAGATACTAGGACAATTCATAATTCAAAATTGCAAAATGCACAATTTAGGATGCTTTTCAGGGAGCTGAAAAGCTGCGAAATGTATTTTATTTTTCTGCTTCATAACTATGTTATGAAGCAGTTTTTTATGGCTATCTTAAGATTTTATATTATATAAGTTAATAATTAAGCCTATACTATTTATTAAGATATTTTATTAATTATGCTATAATCCTATATGATACATAAATAAAGGAGAAATGTTTATGAAAAAACAGAATTTTAAGGGTAGTGTTATGTTAAATCCTACTCCTGCTGTAATTATTACTAGTAAAAATAAAGAAGATAGGGTAAATGCTTTTACTGTAGGCTGGATTAGTACTGTATGTACAAAACCACCTGTTATTGCTGTAGGTATTAGGCCTGAGCGTCTTTCTTATGAATATATAAAAGAAAGTGAAGAATGTGTTATAAATCTTCCTACAAGGGAAATGGTAAAATTTTTAGATTACTGTGGCGTCACTTCTGGTAGAAAAATTGATAAAATAAAGCACTTTGGATACAAACTAAATAAGGGAGTTTCCATCGAAACCCCTTCTATTGAATTATCACCAGTTGCTTTGGAGTGTAAGCTAAAAAGCATTACTCCTCTTGGAAGTCATCATTTATTTTTATTAGATGTTCTAAATATAAAGGTTGATAAATCTCTTATAGATGAAAAGGGTAAAATATGTTTTAATAAAGCAAATTTAGTTTGTTACAATCATGGAGAATATTTTGGTATTAATCAAAAACCTCTAGGCTCTTTTGGTTATTCTATTAAGAAGAAAAGAAAAAAACATATTAAATAATCATATTTTTTCAGATATAAAAGCACAGGTATCAGAGCATAGGCAGGGTAATATTCATATTTTCAGCATTGCTGAAAACTAAGATCACCTACACCTAAGTGCTGACACCTGTGTTTTTATTTTTCATAAAGATATTTATATATATTATAGTTTAAGTTAACCCTATCTACATATTTTTTAGTTTCCTTAAATGGAATGTAATCAAGGGTTTCTCCATCAGAAGAGTAATCTTCATCATTTAACCACTTGTTAACATTTCCGCTTCCTCCATTATAAGCTGCAAGTACCAAATCCCTATTTCCAAATTCATCTTCTAAATTTGCTAAATACCAACATCCCATTTTTATATTTAATTCCTCATCAAAAAGCATAGAAGACAAAAAATAATTTATGCCTAATTCCTTAGCAGCCCATTCACCTGTACCATCCATTATTTGCATCAATCCCTTTGCACCCTTTTTAGATTCAGCTTCCTTATTAAAATTACTTTCTGTTTTAATAACAGCTAAAATTAAGTATGGATCCACATTAAATTCTTCACTATATTTTTCTATATATGTTGAATATTTATAGGGATAGATATAATTTTTCATAACAAATATTGTGCTAAAATAAACAACTAAAATTATTATTAGAATTGTTAATATGCGTCTAAACTTCATTACGACTCCTTATTTTAAATTACATTTAAAAAATCTGCTATTTTATCTACTTGTGCTTTAGTTTTTAAAAGATCCTTGCTATTGTCAATTATTATATTTGCATAATCCCTTTTCCTATCTAAGGGAATTTGTGCATTAATTCTATTTAATATATCTTGTCTTGATAATTTATCTCTATTTTTTATCCTTATTATCTGAGTGTTGTTATCTACCCATACTAATATAACAAAATCCATATCAACTTGAAGATTATTTTCTATTAAAGTAGGTGCATCTAATATTACTATTTTTTCTTTAGATTTTTCATACTTATCAAATTCATTAAAAATTTCCTTCTTAATATAAGGAATTATTATATCTTCGTATTTTTTTCTTTGCTTTGGAAATCTAAAAATATGATTACCAAATTCCTTTCTTCTAAATTCCCCTCTCCAATCAAAAAAAGCTTCTCCAAAATCAATTCTTATTTTATCTAGTATTTCTGGATATTTAACAAGTACCTCTCTGGATATTACATCTGCATCTATTATTTTAAAACCTTTATCTTGGAGCATTTTTGATACAGTGCTCTTTCCCGATCCAATTCCCCCAGTTAACCCAATTTTAATCATTTAAGTAATACCTCCTACTTTGCATTATACCAAGTTTCACCTATGTTTGTATCAACCTCTAAAGGTATTCTCAGTTCTAGAACATTTTCCATTTCTTCTTTAACTAAAGTTTTTATAGTTTCAAGTTCATCTTTCTTTACATTTAAAATAAGTTCATCATGTACCTGTAATATTATCCTGCTTTTTAAGTTTTTTTCCTCTATTTTCTTATAAACATTTACCATGGCTAGTTTTATAATATCTGCTGCACTTCCTTGAATTGGTGCATTCATAGCCAATCTTTCTCCAAGAGCCTTAACAATTTTATTGGAAGATTTTAATTCAGGTATTGCTCTTCTTCTATTTAATATGGTTAAAGCATATCCCTTTTCCTTTACTTCCTTAATTGTTTCTTCAAGATATTCTTTTATTTTAGGATATCTATCAAAATATATAGCCATGTACTCACTTGCTTCCTTCTTTGTTATATGCAGATCTTGAGCAAGGCTAAAATCACTTATTCCATAAACAATACCAAAATTAACTGCCTTAGCCCTACTTCTCATTAAAGGTGTTACTTCTTCAATTGGCACCTTAAATACTTCTGAAGCTGTTTTTCTATGAATATCACTATGATGTTTAAAACCATCTATCATATTTTCATCATTAGCCATATGGGCTAAAACTCTAAGCTCTATTTGTGAATAGTCACAAGATAATAATAAGTCTCCTTCTTCATTTGGTATAAATACCTTTCTAATTTCTCTTCCCATTTCGTATTTAATAGGGATATTTTGAAGATTTGGCTCAGTACTTGATAATCTTCCTGTTGTTGTTACAGTTTGATTAAAGCTCGAATGGATATGCCCATCTTCATCAATAACATTTTTTAGACCTTCAACATAAGTTGAATTTAATTTAGTAATTTGTCTATAATAAGTTATTTTAGGTATTATTTCATGCTTATCTTGTAGTTTTTCAAGAACTTCTGCATTGGTAGAATAACCTGTTTTTGTCTTCTTGATTACCGGTAAGTCTAACTTTTCAAATAATATTTTTCCTAATTGCTTTGGTGAATTTATGTTAAACTCTTCCTCAGCTAAAGAAAAGATTTCCTTTTCTGTTCTAGAAATTTCTTCTTTAAATTTAACAGCTAATTCATTTAACTTTTCTTCATTGACGTTAAATCCTAAAGATTCCATGGAAGATAATACAAAGATTAATGGATGTTCAACCTTATAATAAAGGTCTTCCATTTTTTCTTCTTTTATTTTCCCCTCTAAAACTTCATAAACTTTATTAAGTTTAAAAATATTTTTTATTTTTACTTCTTCTTCACTACCACCTACTTCTTCAAATAAATATTCATTTATTAAGGTAGTAAGATCATAAGATGATTTTGCTGAATCAATTAAATATGCTGCTATTGCAGTATCAAATTTAAAGCTCTTAATGTCTATATTCAATTTATTTAATACAGTTAATAAGGATTTTCCATCATGGATTATCTTTGTTATATCCTCATTTTCCATAATAGATTTTAATATATCTACTGAAGAAGGATTTCCTTCAAGTATACTTTTATAATCTATTAAATATACCTTATTATTATTTTGTATATATAGTTTTTCTAATTCTATTTTTGAAAATCTTTCTTTATTTAGCAGATTATAAATAATATAGCAACAATCTTCTAAGTTCTTTTCTAATTCTAAGAAGGATTCGTAAGTATTTATGTTTATTACTTCTATATTTTCATCCTCACCCTTCTTTTCATCTTCTAATCCTGGCAATTTTTTCAATAGAGACCTTAATTGATATTTATAAATAAATTTTCTTACTCCATCAATATCATATTTATCTTTATTTTTTATTTCTTCCAAATCAAACTCTATTGGTACATCTACCATTATAGTAGCTAACTTTTTACTAAATATAGCCTGTTCCCTATAAGTTTCAAGATTTTCCTTAATCTTTTTACCTGATATATTATCAATATTCTTTAGTACTTCCTCAACGGAGCCATAAGTTTTTATTAACTTATACGCAGTCTTTTCACCTACTCCTGGTACACCCGGAATGTTATCTGACTTATCTCCCATTAATCCCTTAACATCTATAAATTGAGTTGGAGTCACTCCAAATTCCTCGATGAAATTTTCTTCATTATATACTTCTGTTTCCGTAACTCCCTTTTTAGTAATTACTACGTTAATATTTTTTGAGGCTAATTGAAGTGCATCTCTATCCCCTGTTACTACATAAACTTCTATTCCATTTTTCTCTGCAAACTTTGCTAATGACCCTATAATATCATCAGCCTCAAAGCCATCTATTTCATATATATTAATTCCAATTAAGTTTAATAACTCCTTTACTATAGGAAACTGCTGAGCAAGCTCCTCCGGCATTTTCTTTCTACCAGCTTTATAGTCCTTATATT
>JAAYOT010000071.1 GCA_012520205.1 Clostridiales bacterium | reverse complement strand
TTATTTACTATTCTTTTATTTATTAAGATAATTTTTTATATAAATGATTTCCTAAAGATTGTAAGGCTTGAACTATTATTATTAAAAGTATTACTGTTACAATCATTATTTCTGTTTCGTATCTTTGGTATCCATATCTTATAGCTACGTCTCCAAGTCCACCGCCACCAATTGAACCTGCCATTGCAGAATATCCAATTATGTTTATTACTGTTAGTGTTAAGCCTGATATTATAGAAGGAACTGCTTCCTTTATCATAACTTTAAAGACTATTTGAGTATTTGAAGCTCCAAAGCTTTTTGCTGCTTCTATAACACCTTCATCAACTTCCTTTAGGGAAGATTCTATTATTCTGGCAACGAAAGGTGCCGCTGCTACTGTTAGTGGAACTATTGCAGCTTCTGTTCCTGTTGATCTACCAACAATTGCCTTTGTTAAAGGTATTATTACAACCATTAAAATTATAAATGGAAAACTTCTTAAAACATTTATTATTGTATCTAAAATTTGATATACAAGCTTATTTTCTTTTAGGCCTTTAGGTGATGTCAAAACTAATATAATTCCTAGTATTGAACCCAATATTACTGCAAATAATGTAGAGAAAAATACCATAACAAGGGTATCATAAATAGCTGGTAATAAAATTTCTCCCATTAGCTAATCACCTCCAATATTATATTTTTCTTTTCTAGGTATTCTATAACCTTATTTTTATCTTTTGCATCTATATTTATTACTAAGCTTCCAAGAACACTTTCTCTAAACTTTTCTAGTTTTCCCCAAACTATAGAGAAATCAACATCTAATTCCTTTGCCATTCTTGTTATAAGAGCATTTTCTGAAGAATTGCTTGGGAAGAATAATCTTATATTAACTCCTTCAGCAGGTAAAAGCTCATCCTCATCATCTCCAAGGAATTTCTTTAATGAAAGTCCTGGATTTAAGAATAAATCTTCTGCCCTTCCTTCAGCTTTTACTATTCCACCTTCAAGTAAAGTAACTCTTTCACAAACTTCCTTAACAACTTCCATTTGGTGAGTAACTACTACAATAGTAATTCCTAATTCTTTATTTATCTTTAATAAAAGCTGTAGTATGTCCTTAGTTGTTTTTGGATCTAGAGCTGATGTAGCTTCATCACAAAGAAGAATTCTTGGCTCTAGGGCTAAGGCTCTTGCAATGGCAACTCTTTGCTTTTGACCACCACTTAAACTTGTTGTTCTTTCTTTTGCTTTTTCTGAAAGACCTACTAAGTTTAATAAGTCATTTACTCTTTCTTCTATTCTTTCCTTTTGATATTTCTTATAGCTTGGGCACTTTTTGCCTTCCTTTTGGCATTCTTCTTTATACTTTTTGTACTCTTCCTCATATCCCCAAACTTCTAATGGTAGAGCTACATTTTCAAATACAGTTTTTCTTTTTAGAAGATTAAAGCCCTGAAATATCATTCCTAGATCTTTTCTAAATTCTCTTAATCTATATCCTTCTAATTTTTCAACTTCCTTGCCACCAACTTGAACTGTACCTTTATCGTAGGATTCTAAACCATTTATACATCTTAAAAGAGTTGATTTTCCTGCTCCGCTATGACCTATGATTCCATATATTTCGCCTTCTTTTATATTTAAAGAAACATTTTTCAAAACTTCTGTCTTATCAAAACTCTTGCTTAAATTAGTAATTTTAATCACAAATTGGTCCTCCTTTTAGAATTAAGCACTTAAATAATTTAAGTAAATAAAAATACACTTAAGAATAAATCCTAAGTGCAGCCTAAGTCACATTCAAATTTACTCTCTCATCTTTCAGCTCAAAGCCGCAGGATTTAGCACCAAACTAACAGAAAATAAGCTATATGCCTTTGCATAAAGCTATAACCTTCTATTATAAGGTTGCTGGGTTTCACAGGGCCAGTCCCTCCACCACTCTTGATAAGATTTAACATATCGGAATATTTAATTGTTTGTTGTTATTATATTACTATCAACAAATTAATTTGTCAATAAAATTTTAAAATTTT
>JAAYOT010000007.1 GCA_012520205.1 Clostridiales bacterium | reverse complement strand
TTTTAAAGATAGAGCCTGGTTCGTATCCTAGCTGTCCTATACCTAAATTCACATTAGCCTGGCTTTCATCCTTTTGTACCATAGCTTTTATTTTTCCTGTCCCTGCTTCTGATACAACAACTCCTACATTTTTAAGAAAAGAATATTTTTCTTCTTTTAATACTTCCCTAATACTCTCTTCCCATGATTGATCTATGGTTAATTTAATATTATTATTTTTATTGCTTGATAATAATACTCCCTTTTCATAAACAGCTCCATCATCCATGTAAAATTTCCCTTGAGGGTACTCATTCTCTTTTAAATATTGATATAATTCAAATTCTAGGGAATCTTCAACTATATTTTCTTCCTTAATATTTGCTAAAAAATTACTTGTTGTCCACGCTTCCTTATTGTCTATTTCATCGTATATATAAGTATATATTCCTTTAATATTTTTTAGTTTGTTTACTTTATTAAAAGTTTCTTCACTAACTGTATAATATATTTTCCCTTCACTTTTCATTACATCGGAATAATTAAAATCTCCAATTTCAGATTTCATTATAAAATTTAATGCCATAAGATCTTTTAATGTTTCTTCATAATTATTTAACATAAATGGTTTTGAATCTAAAACAATAATATACTTTTTGCTATAGTCTAAAAGGTCTTTTCCATTTGTATCAAATATTCTATATTTCATTTGAGATAAATTTTCTAACTGATAATTATTCATTTCACCTGAAACTTTTTCTGATGGATTTATTTGAAGAAATGCTAATCTAATAATTAATGTTATTAGCAATATTAAAAAGCTTAAATTTAAAAAAATTATTCTTTTTTCATTTATTACATCTTTTTTTCTCAGCATAAAAAAACGCCTCCCTAGGCTTAATTCTAGCCTTGAGAAGCATTTTCTATACAATATTATTTTAAAATATCCTTTATTTTGCTAACAAGTATATCGATAGCTACTTTATTTTGTCCACCTTCGGGAACTATAATATCTGCATATCTCTTAGTTGGTTCTGTAAACTGCATATGCATAGGTCTTACTACTTCTAAATATTGATTGATAACAGATTCTAATGTTCTGCCTCTTTCATTTATATCTCTTGTTAATCGTCTTAATATTCTTATATCAGCATCAGTATCAACGTAAACCTTAATATCTAATAAGTCTCTTAGCCTAACATCTTCTAATACTAATATGCCTTCAACAATTATAATATTTCTAGGCTCAACTTTTATCGTTTCTTCTGCCCTATTATGAACAGAAAAATCATAAATAGGTTTTTCTATAGGAATTCCGTTACATAGATCCTTTAAATGTTTAATAAGTAGATCATTATCAAAGGCCTTAGGATGATCATAATTAGTTTTAACTCTTTCTTCCATTGTTAAGTGACTTTGATCTTTATAATACATATCTTGCTGTATCATTGCTATACATTCATTTGAGAAACTTGAATATATAGCATCAGCGATGCTGCTTTTTCCAGATCCTGTACCGCCAGCTATCCCAATTAGTATTGGCTTTTTCATTATTTATAGTTCCCCCTTCATATGCTTAAAGATTTAAAACTTTTTTCCCTTTAATTAGCATGTCTTTAGGCTTTAACGGTGTATCAACCTTTATTTTAAATAACATATGTGCTCTATTTGCTACATCTGTTTTCCTATCTTTATCCAAATCATACATATCATTTAAAGTTATATTAAAATATGGAGTTTGTGCTCTTAATACTTCTACTTGGTCTCCTTCAAAAACTCTATTTTTTTGTAAAATAGTAGCTTCTTTAGTTTCTTCATTATATTCTTGAACTATCCCAACTATTTCATAATCTCTAATATAAGAAGATTCTTCATAGTTTTGTTCACCCATTCTTCCAAAGAAGAATCCTGTATGGTATTGTCTATGACTTATTTTTAGTAATATATCCATCCATTCTTCTTTAAATTCATATTTATCTGGATTTTCAAAATAAGCATCTACAGCTTCTCTATAAGCTTTTACTGTTGAAGCTACATAAAATTCATTTTTCATTCTTCCTTCTATTTTAAAGGAATCAATTCCTGCCTTAACTAATTCAGGTATGTATTTTATCATACATAAATCTTTAGAATTCATTATATAAGTTCCATTATCATCTTCAAATACTGGATAATATTCATTTGGTCTTGTTTCTTCTACTAAATAGTATTTGTATCTACATGCATTTGAACATATGCCCTTATTTGCATCCCTTCCTAGCATGTAGTTTGATATTAAGCATCTTCCTGAATATGCAATACACATAGAACCATGAACAAAGGCTTCTATTTCACAGTCTTCTGGAATGTTTTCTTTTATTGTTGCAATTTCTTTTAAGGTTAATTCTCTTGCTAAAACAACTCTTTTAGCTCCTGATTCATACCAAAACTTTGTTGCCATCCAGTTTGTTGTATTAGCTTGAGTACTTACATGAATTTCAAGATCTGGTGCTGCTTTTTTTGCTGCCATCATTATAGAAGGGTCTGCAACAATTATAGCATCAACTCCTAAATCTCTTAACCCTACAATATAATCTTCTACACCCTTTAAATCAAAATTTCTAGGGAAAACATTCATTGTCACATATAATTTTCTTCCTCTATCGTGACAGTATTTAACGCCTTCAGCTATTTCTTCATTTGTAAAGTTATCTGAAAAGGCTCTTAAATTTAACTTTCCTCCACCTATGTAAACTGCATCAGCTCCAAAATCTATAGCAATTTTTAATTTATCTAAGCTTCCTGCTGGTGCTAAAATTTCTGGTTTTCTCATATTATTACCTCCTTTTAGTCACTGCAATTCCATCCCCCATTGGTATTACAGAAGTAATTAAATTTTCATCTTTTGATACTAAATCTAAATATTCTCTCATTCTCTTTACTATTGTAATCTTTCTCTTTTTCACCAATTCATCACTTGCAACCATACCTCTAAACAAAACATTGTCTGCAACTATAATTCCATCCTCTGCTAAAAGCCTTAAACAATGGGGAAGAAAATGATTATAGTGACCTTTTCCAGCATCCATAAAAATTAAATCATAGGATTCATCTAAGCTTTCTAGTATTTCTAAACAATCTCCCTGTTTTATTTCAATTTGTTCAGCAAGTCCGTATTTTGCAAGGTTCTTTTTTGCAAGTTCTATCATTTTTTCATCACGTTCTATAGTAGTAATTTTAGGATTAGTTTTTGAAGCTTCATGCATTAAAATTGCCGAATATCCAATTGCCGTTCCAAGCTCTAAAATTTTAAAAGGCCTTTTCATACTTACTATAAATTCTAAAAACTTTGCAGTTTCTTTTTGAACTATAGGAACCATATGCTCTTCTGCAAATTTCTCTAACTCTAAATATTTGCCTGTACTTTCAGGTATAAGGCTCCTTATATATTCTTGCATATAATCATAAGTTATTCCACTCATAATTTCCTCCAATAACTATTATGTTCCACATAATAAATATCTAATAACCTAACTCATATTGTTTATTTAAAAAATCATCATAATTATTAGTAAAATAGTGTGAACCTTCTTCATTTTCTAAAACATAAAACATATAATCTGTGTTTGCCGGATTAAGGGCAGCCTTTATAGATGAAATGCCAGGGTTTGAAATAGGACCTACTGGTAGACCATAATTTTTATATGTATTATATGGAGAGTCAACTTCCAAATCGCTATCTAACACAATTTCAACATGGTCTCCTAAAGCATATATTACCGTAGCATCTATTTGAAGCATCCAACCTTGATTTAACCTATTTCTTATTACAGAAGAAATAATAGGTCTCTCCTCATCTAAAATCGCTTCCCTTTCTATCATTGAAGCTATAGTAATGATTTCTTCTATATCTATATCTTTTAAATCTTTATTTGTTTCTGATGCTGCCTGCTCTAAAGTTTCTTCAAATCTTCCTAGCATTAGGGTAATTATATCTTTAGGATTTTGACCCTTTTTAAGTGGATATGTATCTGGAAATAAGTATCCTTCTAAGTTATATCTTTTTTTATTATCTTTTTTTACATATTCGGGTAAGTCATAACTTTTTATAGCATCTATAAAATCTTCCTTGCTACAAATTCCTTCCTTTTCAAGTTTCTCACTTATTTCGTCAATAGTGTATCCTTCTGGAACTGTAAATTTAACAACTCCTAAGGTTGATTCTGTAGTTAATAATGTGATTAATTCCTTAAGATTTAAATCATCTTTTAATATATAGCTTCCAGGTTTAACATCAATAGTTTCATCTTCTAGTAAAACATATAGTTTTATAAAAGGTATCCCTCTTATAACTTTTTCTTTTGATAAATAATTTAAAATACTATAAAAACTATCTCCTTCTTCTACCTCTATAGCTACCTCGCCTTTGTTTTTTATAGGATTATTAATAACATTAAAAAACATTAAAAAAAAGCCAAGAATAACTATAAAAATAATAATTATAGGATAAGCTTTTGGTTTAAGTTTTCTCATAAAAACCCCCTACATATAAAGTAAATAGCCAAATGGCTATTTACCTTATTATAATACTTTTCTTTCAAGTAATAAAGATTTTTATTTGCTTATTTTTTCTTTCTGCTTATAATTTTCTTTCTTTCGGCAGAATTTAGCACTCTTTTTCTCATTCTTATATTTTCAGGAGTAATTTCCACAAGTTCATCATCATTAATAAATTCTAAACATTGTTCTAAGGTCATTTTTCTTGGAGGAGTTAATTTTAAAGCGTCGTCTGAACCAGATGCTCTTGTATTAGTTAATTTTTTACCCTTACATACATTTATATCAATATCTTCTGCTCTTGAACATTCACCAACTATCATTCCTTCATAAACAGGAACTCCAGCGCCTATAAATAATGTTCCTCTTTCTTGAGCATTGTATAAGCCATATGTAATTGACTCTCCATCTTCAAAGGAAACAATTGATCCTCTGCTTCTTCCTGGTATTTCGCCCTTATAGCTATCGTATCCATGGAAAACATGATTCATAATACCATTTCCCTT
>JAAYOT010000070.1 GCA_012520205.1 Clostridiales bacterium | reverse complement strand
TATCCTTTACTAAAGATAGGGGAGCTGTTGTAGTAGCAATTACTGATAGTCTTTTATCTCCATTGGCTTCAAAGGCTGATTATACATTAATTGCCCAAAGTAACATGGCTTCCTTTGTTGATTCATTAGTTGCGCCCTTATCTGTAATAAATGCTTTAATTATTTCAGTTGGAATGAGAGAAAAGAACAATATTACTGATGTATTTAATAATTTAGAAGAGATATGGACAAATTATAATGTATATTCCTATAATAATAGGAATGTTTCAGACGACTGATAATTAGTGTTGAGTTAGGAGTTTGGAGCGGAAAGCAGTTTTCAGATTTCAGGTTTTAGTTGAGAAAGTGTGGAGAAAGGAGTGTTGAGTATAGTTTTGTATACTTAGCACTTTTTCTATTTCATATTTAATAATGAAAATACAAAAGATATATAATTGAAATTAAAAGCCTAATAGGAGGATAAAATGAAAAAAGTAATAGTTATAGGGGCTGGACCTGCAGGTATGATGGCGGCTATATATGCTGCCAAAAATAAGAATGATGTAATTTTATTAGAAAGAAATGAAAAGGTAGGTAAAAAGCTATTTATTACAGGTAAAGGAAGATGTAATGTAACAAATTCAAAGGATATATCAGAATTTTTTGATTATATTATAGGAAATCCTCATTTTCTTTATAGTGCCTTATATACTTTCACAAATGAAAATACCATTGATTTTTTTGAGTCCCAAGGAATAAGATTAAAGTCCGAAAGGGGAGGAAGAGTATTTCCATTATCAGATAAATCATCTGACATAATAAAAGGTCTTATTAAGCAATTAAAAACGCATAAGGTTGATATAAAATTAAATAGCAAAGTAACAGATATAAAATGTGAAGGCAACAAAATTACTGCAGTTGAAATAAATAATGATTATTATTTAAAGGGGGACCATTTTATTTTTGCCACTGGGGGAGTTTCTTACCCTCTAACAGGCTCTACAGGGGATGGAATAAAATTTTCACAAAAACTAGGCCATAATATTATAGACTTAAAACCATCATTAGTACCAATAGAGTTTAAAGCTGCCCTACCCCAGGAGATAATTGGACTTAACTTAAAAAATATTGAATTAAGTGTTTATAATGAAAATAATAAGAAACCATTATTTAAGGAGCTTGGAGAAATAGTTTTCACAAAATATGGAATATCAGGGCCTTTAGCTTTAAAAGCATCTAGATATATTAATAAAGAAAATAATTTTTATATAAATTTAGATTTAAAACCGGCATTAATAGAAGATGAGCTCGATAAAAGAATTCAAAAGGATTTTAAAAAGTATATAAATAAAGAATTTAAAAACTCCTTAGATGATTTATTGCCTAAAAAAATAATAAATTTCATTATTTTATTATCTAATATAAAAGAAGATAAAAAAGTAAATGAAATAACAAAAGAAGAACGTAAAAATTTAGTGAAAGTATTAAAAGGCATAAATTTTCAAGTTAAAGGACTAAGGCCTATTGAAGAAGCAATTGTGACCTCTGGAGGAGTTAGTACCCTAGAAATTGACCCATCAACAATGAAGTCAAAACTAATAGGCAACTTGTCCTTTGCAGGGGAACTTATTGATGTAGATGCCTTTACAGGTGGTTATAATGTACAAATTGCACTTTCAACTGGTTATTTAGCAGGAAGTAATATATAAAATAACTTGTTAAAATTATATAAAAATAATATAATTTAATAGAAAATGTTTTTTTGGTTTCAAATTTTGAAAGGTGGAATATAATTTTGAGAATATCAGTTGCCATAGATGGACCAGCAGGTGCAGGTAAAAGTACTATTGCAAAATTAGTTGCAAAGGAATTTAATTTAATGTATATAAATACTGGCTCAATGTATAGAGCCGTTGCTTTAATAGCTAAAGAAAATAATATTGAAGAAAACAATATAGAAGAACTATGTAAATTAATAGATACAATGAATATGGAGTTTAGAGATGACGATTTATTTTTAAACGGGGAAAATATTCAAAGCAAGATAACAATGCCAGAAATTAGTGGAATTGTATCAAAGTATGCAGCTATTAAGGAAGTTAGAGAAAAGCTTGTTAAGCTACAAAGAGAAATGTCAAATAAATTTGATGTTATTATGGATGGAAGAGATATAGGGACAGTAGTACTTAAGAATTCAAAGTTTAAGTTTTTCGTTACTGCAACAGCAGAAGCTAGAGCACAAAGAAGATATAAAGAATTAAAGGAAAGAGGATTAGATGTAGATTACAATAAAATCCTTGAAGATATTATAAAAAGAGATTACTACGATAGTCATAGAGAAGTAGATCCACTAAGAAAGGCAGAAGATGCAATAGAAATAGATTCAACAAATCTATCAATTATAGAAGTTACAGAAAAAATATCTGCTATTATAAGAAAACAACTTTAATTTATTACTTTAAGGGGATAAAATAATAAATTTAAAATATATAATTAATAGGAGAAGTTTTATGAGTAAAGTAATACTAGCAGAGAATGCAGGTTTTTGTTTTGGAGTACAAAGAGCCGTAGAAGAGGCAATCAAGGTTCAAAAACAATATAATAAGAAAATTTATACCCTTGGGCCTTTAATACATAATAACGATGTTGTTAAATATTTAGAAGACAATAATGTATTTGCAATAGATTATAGTGAAATAGATAAATTAGGAAAAGAAGATGTTATAGTAATAAGATCCCATGGTGTAACTAAAACAGTTATTGAAGACTTAGAAAATAGAGGATTAACTGTTGTAAATGCAACATGCCCTTATGTAACTAATATTCAAAAAAAGGTAAATAAGTTTTCAAAAGAGGGTTACAATATAGTTATTTTAGGAGATGAAAAACACCCTGAAGTAGTTGGAATAAATGGATGGTGCAATGATAGCGCTGTAATAACTAAAGATGGGAACTTTGATGAAAAGTTACCTAATAAAATTTGTGTAGTATCACAAACAACAGAAAAACAGGAAAATTGGAAAAATACAGTAACAAATTTAACATTAAAATCAAAGGAAGTATTAGCTTTTAATACTATTTGTCAGGCTACAGAAGTAAGACAGAAAAGCGTTGATAATTTATCAAAAATTGTTGATACTATGATTGTAATTGGTGGTAAAAACAGCTCAAACACTACAAAGCTATATGAAATAGCAAAGAAAAGCTGTAACAACACAATACACATAGAAAATGCTAAGGAGCTTACTAAGGAATTCATTGAAGAAAATAAAGATAAAAAAGTTGGGATAACTGCTGGTGCATCAACTCCTGACTGGATTATAAAAGAAGTTATTGATGTTATGGAGGGAAATAAGTAAATGGAAGATCAATTAAAATTAATGGAAGAAATGGATAGAAAATTTAGAATCGGTGACGAAGTAAAAGGTGAAATTTTGTCAATAAATAGAGACGAAGTTATTGTGTCATTAGTGGGATATAAAGTTGATGGAGTAATACCTTTTAAAGAACTAACAGTTGAAGAAAACCTAGAAAATTATCTTTCAACTATAAAAGTTGGAGATGAAATTCAAGCAAAGGTAATTAAATTAAAAAATGAAGATGGAAACGTTGTTTTATCAAGATTAGAATATGAAAAAACAGAAGCTTTAGATGAACTTGAAAAGTTATACAACAATAAAGAAGTATTTATGTTAAAAATAAAAGAAGCAAAGGAAAAAGGCTTAACTGGATACTATAAGGGAGTAAGGATTTTTGTACCTTCATCTCAAGTGGATATAAGATATGCTAAAGATAGAAGTAATTTAGTTGGTACAGAACTTGAAGTAAGATTAATAGATTTCTCCTTTGAAAATCCTTCAAAAATTGTTGCTTCAAGAAGAGTTATTTTAGAGGAAAGACAAAAGGAAATAGAAGATAAAGCATGGAGTTCTATAAAAGAAGGAGATGTAGTAAAGGCTGAAATTAAGAGACTTACTGATTTCGGTGCTTTTGCAGATGTAAATGGTGTTGATGGGTTAATTCACTTATCTCAAATATCATGGAGCCATGTAAAATCAGCTGAAAGTGTATTAGAAAAGGGTCAAATAGTTGATGTTAAAATAATAAGTGCAGATAGAGAAGCTAATAGACTATCTTTAAGTATTAAAGCATTAACTGAAGAACCTTGGAGTAAAGTAGAAGAAAAGTATCCAGAAGGTTCAGTTGTACTAGGAAAAGTTGTTAGAATGACAGACTTTGGAGCATTTGTTGAATTAGAGCCAGGAGTAGATGGATTAGTTCATATATCAAAAATATCTCACGATAGAATTGAAGCACCTGCTGATGTTCTAACTATAGGAGAAGAAGTTAAGGCTTTAATCTTATCAGTAGATGCAGAAAACAGAAAGATTGCTCTTAGTATCAAAGACGCTGAATAGTAATAATGAATTCAGAACACGCATATTATTTATATGTGTGTTCTTTTATAATATTAAGTATTTAGTACAGAATATTAATAAAGGTATCACATCCTTACGATGCTAGAGGGGTTTATGAGAGATGTTGGAGAAGATAGGAATAAATAATATAGAAATCTTAAGAAAACTTTATGCTAATAGTTTAAAAAGAGTGAATTATGATAAAGATTTTTTTCAATTTTATGAGAAACAAAACTTTATAATGAAATATGTGCATAGAAAGTTTGTTAAAATAATTAAAATTAATAATAATTATGCCGGCTATATATGGTATGAAGGGCCTATAGATAGGTTTATAAGAGTTTGGGCCTTATATATAGAACCTGAATATATTTCATTACTAGATGAAAATGTATTGGATTTTTTTAATGGTAATATTCTATGCTATGAAGTATTTAATAAAAGTAAAAGAAGCACAGAGTTAATGAAGTTAGGTTTTAATAAAAGCAGATATTCAATTTTAATGAGTATGAATTTAGAAAACTTTGATAAAGAGGAAGAAAATAAAAATATATATTTAAAGGTAAGAGAAAATTTTGAAAAAAATAATCTTTCTTATGATAATTTTCAATTTAAAATTAGAAATTTTGTAGCAGGAAAAGATGAAGGTCTTCGTTGCGATGTACAAAATCAAATATTTGCAGATTTAAATAGAAGGCCCTTAACTATAGAAGATATATATATGGATATGAGTCAAGATTATTACATTAATGATTTTTGTTTCTTTGGAATGCTAGGTGAAGATTATATAGGGTATGGGCAAATAATTAATAATAGAAATATGTACACTATAGTAAATTTTGGTATTATAGATGGTCTTAGAGGTTTAGGTTTAGGTAAATTACTATTATACGAAATTGTTTTAAAAGCAAAGAATTCAGGTGTTAAGGAATTATTTATAAGAGTAGATTATGAAAATATAAAAGCTATTAACTTATATAAATGGATAGGTTTTAAATTTATAGATAATATAACCTTGTGGCAGAGAGACCAGTGACAGTTTTCAGTTTTCAGGTTTCTAGTTTCGGGTTCATTAGTGTGGAGCTTTGTTAGTGTGGAGCTTTGTTAGTGTGGAGTGTGGAGTTAGGAGGAGAAAGATGGCATTAGAAGAAAAAATAAATGAAGTAAAAGAGTATTTGAAAAAATATGATAAGTTAAATCAGGCAATAGCCTTAATATATTGGGATATGAGAACTAATATGCCAGAAAAGGCTGGAGAGAGTAGGGGTGAAGTTCTTCAATATCTTTCTGAAGAAAGCTTTAAAATGTTAACAAGTGATAAGGTAAAAACTTTTATTGATGACTTATCCTTGTATAAAGATAAAATGAATAGGCTTCAATATAGAATGTTAGAAGAGCTTGAAAGAAATTATAATGAAACCAAAAAGATTCCACAAAATAAATATGTTGAATTTGTAGGCTTATGCAGTAATTCAGAATTAGCTTGGGAAAAGGCCAAGGAAGCTAGTGACTTTGAAATATTTAAACCTTATTTAGAAAAGGTAGTTCAATATATTCAAGAATTTATTGAATATTGGGGATATAAAAAAGATAAATATGATACCTTATTAGATAAATATGAAATAGGCTTAACTACAGAGAAGCTAGATAAAATATTTGAAGAATTAAAAATTGGTATTATTGAAATTTTAAATAATATAAAAAGAAGTAAGAAAAAAATAAATAGAGATTTTTTATATGGGCATTTTGATGCAGAAAAGCAAAAGCAGCTTTCATTTGATGTATTAGAAAAAATAGGCTTTGATCTTAAAGCAGGAAGGTTAGATGTAAGTGTTCATCCCTTTACAACAAACTTTGGAAATAAGGACGTAAGATTAACAACAAATTACCATGAAGACGAGTTTACTTCAGCCTTATTTTCTACTATTCATGAAGCTGGCCATGGTATATATGAGCAAAACGTTTCAGATGATTTAGAGGGCACAGGTCTTCAAACTGGTGCATCTATGGCTATTCATGAATCACAATCAAGATTTTATGAAAATATCTTGGGAAGAAGCAGAGAATTTTGTTCCTATCTACTTCCTATAGCTAAAGAATATTTTGAAGATTTTAATAAGGTTTCTTTAGAGGAATTTTATGAAGCAATGAACTATGTGGAGCCTTCCTTAATAAGAACTGAAGCCGACGAGTTAACCTATGGACTTCATATTATAATAAGATACGAAATAGAAAAAGAATTAATAAATGGAAGAATTAAAGTAAATGATTTAAAAGAATTATGGAATAAAAAGTACAAGGAATATTTAGGAGTTGAACCTAAAAATGATACTGAAGGTATCCTTCAAGATATGCATTGGTCAGATGGATCCTTTGGATATTTTCCAAGCTATGCTTTAGGAAATTTATATGGTGCACAATTCTTAAATACCCTAATTAAAGAAAAACCAAATATGTTCAATGATTTGAAAGAAGGTAATTTTACAGAAATTAATAAGTGGCTAAAAGATAAAATTCATAAAAATGGAGCCCTTTATACACCAAATGAAATCATTAAAAATATAACTGGTGAAGAACTAAACCCTAAATACTTTATAAAGTATTTAAAAAATAAGTATTATAATATTTATAATGAAAAATAGGAAATAATATTAGTGGTTAAGATATATATAGGTTTTTTAGAGAGTATTTCTTTAGAAGACCTTTTTCCTTAACTAAAGATATTTATATTTGTTATATATTATAGTATCATATACTTAAGAAGATAATATAGGTGAGAAAATGGGTAAATATAAAGAGTTAGATGTTATATACAATAATTTAGATAGTAAAGAAAAGGAACTTATTAATAGTTATAATAATGAATTTATAAAGGTAGGAGATAAGGAAGTGCCCTTAAATATTTACATTCTTAAATCTAAGAATGTAATATGTTTAATGGAATCTGTGGGAACAGCACATCTTTGGACATGGCATGATTTCAAAGAAGAAACAAAAGGTAGGCTTTTGTCTTATAAAACTGAACAGAACGTAATAATTAATGAACTTTTTGAAATGGACAAGGAACCAACTGAGGAAATATTAGAAAAATATAATTTAAAGAAGAGTTTTGTCCTATCTTCACATTAGTAGAATAAATAAGAGTTAATTATCTATTAAAATAACCTTAAAATGTGAATTTATGGGGTATGTGTAAATTGATTGAAATCATAAGAATAGCAGATAAAGACTTAAAAGAACAAATTGCCCTTAAGGTATTGGAAAGTTTACCAGAATGGTTTGGTTTACTAAATTTCCAATTTGTCTAAGAGATTAAATAAGCATGAAACTAAGACTTAGTTTCTTAAATATATTTTTTAATTTTAAGTGCGAATATACTAGGCGAAGATAAATAGAATATGCGTAATAAGCATATCTATTTATAGTAGCCCCTATATTCACACTTTTCTTAATTGAAATAGTTTCCTTTAATAATATAATCAGCAATTTTATAGGTATTTTCTAAATTCTCCAATTCTTCTTTCCTTGAAGGAGTTCCAATAATTTCTCCATTATTTAATATAGTGTAATCCCTATTTGTATTTACTAGAACTCGTCCCATTGATGTGTTTTCGAATTCTTTTCGTTCTATACCAAGTAGGTAAGATATTGTTGGAAGGAAATCAACTTGTCCTCCTGCTTTTGTAATAGTTTCACCTTTAATTTCTGGATTATATATAATTAAAGGTATTTTCATATCATTTTCTTTCCACCAGTTCCCCTCTAAAGGAGCATCTTCCATCTCTTCTTCATAAAATTTATGTACACCAGTATGATCTCCATATATCATTACTACCGTATTTTCTAGGAGGTTATTTCTTTCTAATTCCTCTAAAAATAATTTAATAGCTTCATCTGTGTATCTTATACTTTGAAAATAAGCACCAAGTATATTTTCATCCAGCTCCTTTGTTAAATTTAGAAGTTTTTTATCTTCAGGTATTTCAAAGGGACCATGGCTTGTTAGTGTAGTTACAAAGGTATAAAATGGAGTGCTTTCATCTTTAATTTTACCAGCCACTTGTCTTAAAAAGGATTCATCTGATAGGCCTAAACCTATAACTTCATCAAGATTATAGCTATTAATATCTAAAATTTTATCAGCTCCAAAGGCTTTATGGTTTTCTGCCCAATTCCAGTTACCTGAAATTTCTGCATGGGTTGAAATTGTACTATAGCCTACCTTTTCAAGAATATTTTGCAGGGTCTTATATTTTGTCCAAGGATAGCTTTGAAAAGCTGCTCCTTCCCTTATTGGGAAAATAGATGTATTTACTAAAAAATCTGCATCGGAACTTGTCCCAGAATTATTTTGCTCATAAATATTATTAAAATATATACTGTTTTTAAGGAGTTTATTAAGGGTTGGAGTTATTTCCATATTATAAACTTTTTGCCCAATAACAAAGTTTTCTAAAGATTCTACCTGTAGGGCAATTAAATTTTTCCCCTTTAGTATAGAAAAATAATTATTATCTTCTAAGTCTTCTTTATTATTTTCAAACCAGTCATTTATTTCCTTAATTTCAGCATCTCTTAAGGTAAAGTCCTTAGATAGGGTATAAGCTATGTCATAGCCATGATATCCAAGGGGACTCATATCACTGTAGGTTTGATAAGGAGCCCAGGATAAGCTAAATAAATTTATTCCCTTTATTCCTTTATTAATGTCTATTTGTATATGACTTATGTAAAGTAATGATATACATATAAAAAACAGAGAAAAGGCTTTTATAAGTCTATTTTTCAATTTTGAAAAGTCTTTAAAATTGAAAATATCAGTAATTTTATTTAAAAGGGCGAAAATTATAAAATCTATAATAAATAATAAATCAACTAATTGAAAGTTAAATAAACTTTTATTAGTAGGATTAAATATTTCAGGGTGAATAAGATGCCTTAGGGATACAAAGGAACCATTTGCCCTATAATACCAAATATCAAAAATAAATAATAAACTTATTAATAAATTAATTATTAAACTTACCTTAAGCTGAGTTTTAAATTTAAAAATACAAGTTAAACTAAAAATTAATAGAATTATTAATAAATGAGCTCCTATAGCTGGCACAGAAAAATACATTTTTGAAAGATTGATGCTTTTTGAACCTGGGCTTCTTAGCATGGCCAATAGGATCATTGACTTAAGTTGAATAACTAAAAACATAGTTATTAAAAGCCAATTATTTGAGAATGTTTTTTTAATAAGATTTTTCATTTTATCCTCCGGTTTGTTCAGCATTAAAAAATATTTTGTAACTCCTATATTATATAATAAAAAATTGATAAACAAAATTATGAATATTATATTAGGAACTAGAATTTTTAATAGCTATTTTTATTTTATTAAATAAAGTGATATAATTATTATTAATTGGGGGGATAATATGTGAATGAAAAAACAAATGTTATGCGAATATTAGATAAAAAGAAAATAAAATATAATAGTTATTCTTATGCAAACACTGATGCTATAAGCGGAATAGAAGTTGCTAAGGTATTAGGGCAAAATCCTAAGCAAGTTTTTAAAACTCTAGTTACAATAGGAAAAACTAAGAAATATTATGTATTTGTAATACCTGTAGAGAAGGAATTAGATTTAAAAAAAGCAGCAAAAAGTGTTGGTGAAAAATCTATAGAAATGATAAAGTCAAGGGAATTATTACCTTTAACAGGCTACATTCATGGAGGATGCTCACCTATAGGAATGAAGAAGTATTTTACTACTACAATTGATATATCAGCCCAGGAGATGAATACAATCATCTTTAGTGCTGGCAAAATAGGTTATCAAGTAGAACTAAGTTTAGAAGAATTAAGCAAGGTTATAAGATTTCAATTAGCAGATATAGCAATTAAGTAAAGCTTAAAGATAAATATTATCAATTACTAAGAAAAAGGGAAGAGAAGCTTAATAAACTATTACTAATTGATATGAATATGAAAATCAGTAGCTGATGAAATTTGAAAAAAATTTTTTAAAAGTGTATTATAGAAGTATGAAAAATATATAGGCAGGGAGAGTTACTATGAAAGTATTAGTTATTAACTGTGGTAGTTCATCACTAAAATATCAACTTATAGATATGAACACAGAAGAGTCATTAGTAAGTGGCTTAGTTGAAAGAATTGGTATAGAGGGATCTGTTCTTACTCAAAAGGTTGAGGGAAAAGATAAATATATTATAAAAGAAGATATGAAAAATCATAAAGATGCAATAAAACTGGTATTAGAAGCATTAACTAATAAAGAGCAAGCTGTTATAAATTCAATGGATGAAATATCAGCAGTAGGACATAGAGTTGTACATGGTGGAGAAAAGTATTCAGATTCAGTTTTAATTGATGAAGAAGTAATAGAATCAATTAAAGACTGCATTCCGCTAGCACCTTTACATAATCCTCCTAACATAATAGGAATAGAAGCATGTAAGGAACTTATGCCAGAAACACCAATGGTTGCTGTTTTTGATACAGCTTTCCATCAAACAATGCCTAAGGAAGCATATATCTGCCCACTTCCATATGAACTTTACGAAAAGCATGGAATAAGAAAATATGGTTTCCATGGTACATCTCATAAATATGTTTCACATAAGGTTGCAGAAGTTATGAATAGGGATATTAAGGATCTAAAAATTGTTACTTGCCATTTAGGTAATGGCTGTTCACTTGCAGCAATAAAAGGCGGTAAATCAATAGATACTTCCATGGGCTTTACTCCTTTAGCTGGAGTTATGATGGGAACAAGATCTGGAAATATCGACCCGTCTGTAATATCTTTCTTAGTTGAACAGGAAGGATATAAATTAGAAGATGTTACAAGAATGCTAAACAAAGAATCTGGACTTCTTGGAATTTCAGGGGTATCATCAGATTTTAGAGATGTTCAAATGGCAGCAGAAAAAGGAAATGAAAGAGCAAAACTAGCTTTAGATATCTTTAATTATAAGATTCGTGCTCAAATAGCATCCTATGCAGGTGTAATGGGTGGAGTTGATGTTATAATATTTACAGCTGGTATTGGTGAAAACTCATCCTTTGCAAGAAAAGAAGTATTAACAGGATTAGAATTCTTAGGCTTTAACATAGATGAAGCTAAGAATGAAATTAGAGGAGAAGTACAAGAAATATCTACTAAAGACTCTAAAGTTAAGGTATATGAAATACCAACAAACGAAGAATTAGTTATTGCAAGAGACGCAGTTAAATTAATAAATAAATAGTAGAAAGCTAATTTAGGCTGCTGATAGTTTATTAGCAGCCTTTATTTATTGAAGTTTTAATATATAGGAAAAATATATAAGAACTAAGTATAATTACCCTTGAAAGTAATAATTATTATTAGTAGAATAATATTATTAAGAATATTGAAAAAGATAGGAGAGTAATTATGATTTTAGTTTGTCCTTCCTGTTCAGGAATAGATATAGAATTATTAGAAGAAAAGTTTGGTAAGGAAAATGTTGATGCTTGCTGCCTAGGGGAATGTGGTGGAATAGAAGGATCGGTAATAGGTTACCTTAATGGAAAATTCATTGAAGAAGACAATGAAGAAAATTTCATAAGAAAGTTAGAACAATAGAATAATAAATATAATAAAGTAAAATTAATAGGATAAGTTAATTTCATATTCTATTAATTTTATTTTCTTG
>JAAYOT010000069.1 GCA_012520205.1 Clostridiales bacterium | reverse complement strand
TTGAAGGATCCAAATAGACCTATAGGAACCTTTATATTTTGTGGTCCAACTGGAGTTGGAAAAACTGAGTTATGTAATGCTCTAGCTGAGGCTATGTTTGGAAATAAAAATAACCTAATCAGAATAGATATGTCAGAATATATGGAAAAGCATTCCGTTTCAAAACTTATTGGTGCCCCTCCAGGGTATGTTGGATACAATGAAGGTGGTCAGCTAACAGAAGCTGTAAGAAGAAATCCATATTCTGTAATATTATTAGATGAAATAGAGAAAGCCCATGAAGATATATATAATATATTGCTTCAGATAATGGAAGATGGAAGATTAACAGATAATATGGGTAGAACTATTAATTTTAAAAATTCAATAATAATTATGACCTCTAATATTGGAGCTCATAACATTAAAAAACAAAGTTCTGTGGGCTTTTCAATTAACAATAACTTAGAGAAAGATGAATATGAAAAAATGAAAAATAGTATTATGGAAGAGGTAAAAAGGAACTTTAAGCCAGAGTTCCTAAACAGAATTGATGATATAATAGTATTCCATAAGCTAAGGGAACATGACATTTTAAAAATAGTTAACTTAATGTTAAATAATACAATAAGTAAGCTTAAGGAAAGGGAAATAACCTTAAGTTTAGATGAGGAAAGTAAAAAGTTTTTAGTAAGTAAGGGCGTTGACACAAATTATGGAGCAAGGCCATTAAGAAGAGTAATTACTAAGGAACTGGAAGATAAGCTAAGTGAAGAAATGTTAAAGGGATTTATTAAAGTTGGAGATAATTTAGAAGTATATTGTAGTGATAATGGACTTAATTTTAAACACATCTCTTAATCAGTCCACAGTTCACAGTTGAGGAGGAATTTCAGCTTGGGTTGAAATTCTGAGATTATATTTTATTTAATTTCAAATTGAAAAAATAAAATTATTTTAAATGGTTTTAGGCTGTTACAAGGTATTTTCCTGTAACGGCTTATTTTTTTAATAATAATTTGTTTATTAGTAGGAATAATAAAAATATAAAGCAATTAATAATAAATGAGAAAAATTATTAATTATTAGTTGCATTTTGCATGATGGAGCTATATAATGGAAATATAAGATACCCCTGGGGGGTAGGAAGAGGAGAGAGTATGAGTAAAGAAATTAGAAATAAAGATTTAGTAATTATAGGCGGCGGTCCAGCGGGATTGACAGCAGCTATATATGCAACTAGAGCAAAGCTAGATATGATTCTACTAGAAGATCAAATAGTAGGTGGTCAAGTTAGAAATAGTTACACTATTGAAAATTATCCTGGATTTAAAGAGGTTTCAGGTTCGGAATTAGCTGATAAAATGCAGGAACAAGCAGAAGCTCTTGGGGCTGAAATTGACGAATTTGATATGATTGAAAAAGTGGATTTTAGTGTAGATCCTAAGATAATAGAAACTTCTAATTATATATATAAAACAAAAGCGGTAATAATAGCTACTGGAGCAACTCCAAGAAAGTTACCTATACCAAATGAAGGAAAGTTCTCAGGAAAGGGAGTACATTATTGCGCAGTATGTGATGGAGCAATGTATGAAGATAAGATAATAGGAGTTGTAGGTGGAGGAAACTCAGCCTTAGAAGAAGCTTTATTTTTAAGTAAATTTGCTTCAAAGGTAGTTATGATAAGAAGATACGACTACTTTAGGGGTGAAAAATCTACCCTTGATGAAGTAATGAAAAATCCTAAAATAGAAGTTTTATTTAACGAAGACTTAGTAGATGTAAGAGGAGATAATTTTGTTGAAAAAGCTTTAATTAGGAATGCAAAGGATAATACTGAAAAGGAAATTCCAATGGATGCTGTATTTGGATATATTGGAACAGAGCCTAAAACAGCACATTTTAAGGATTATATAAATTTAACTCCTAATGGTTATATTAAAACTGATGAATTAATGAACACTAATATAAGGGGAGTTTATGCAGCAGGAGATGTTAGGGAAAAGCAACATAGGCAAATAACAACAGCTGTTGCAGATGGTACAATAGCAGCTCTTGAAGCTGAAAAGTATATAGTAGAAAGCAAAAGATAATAATTTAAATTTAGAGGTGAAAAATATGATAAAAATTTATTCAACATCATGGTGTCCATCATGTATTAAGGCTAAAAAATTTTTTAAGATGAAGGGATGGGACTATACAGAAATTAATGTGGCAGATGCAAAGGAAGAAAGAGATGAAGTATTAAAGGTTTCAGGACAAAGAACAGTTCCGGTAATAGATATAGATGGAGAAATAATAGTAGGTTTCGATCAAAGAGCTATAGAAGCAGCAGTAAGAAAATAGAAGGCAGGTGACCATATGTTTAGTAATATTAAAGACCAGGAGTTAGTATTTAGAAATTTGATAGATGGTAACTGGACTAATAGTAAAAGCGGAAAGTTTATTGAAATATACTCACCAATAGATAATAGCCTTGTCGGTAAGGTTCCGGCTATGACAACTGAAGAAGTTGACTATACTTTTAAATGTGCTAAAAAAGCACAAGATGAGTGGAAAAATACACCTATAAATAAAAGGGCAGAAGTTCTTTATAAGGCAGCAAATATATTAGAAGAGAAGGTTAAAGATTTAACTCAAATAATGATGCTAGAAATAGGAAAAGATAAAAAGAGTTGTGAATCAGAAATTATAAGAACAGCAGATTTCATAAGATTTACTGCAGATGCATCAAAAAGCTTATCAGGAGAAAGTATTCCAGGAGATAGTTTCCCAGGATTTAAGAAAAATAAAATTTCAGTAATTAAAAGAGAACCTCTTGGAGTAGTATTAGCAATATCTCCTTTTAACTATCCAATAAATTTAGCTGCATCTAAGATAGGACCTGCATTAGTAGCGGGGAATACTGTGGTTTTAAAGCCTGCAACTCAAGGAAGTCTTTGTGGCTTATATTTAGCAAAGGTTTTTGAAGAAGCAGGAGTTCCGGCAGGAGTTTTAAATACAGTTACAGGAAAGGGAAGCGAAATAGGAGACTATATAGTAACTCATAAAGATGTAGATTTTATTAACTTTACAGGTAGTACTGAAGTAGGAACAAGAATTTCCAAAATAACCTCAATGGTACCACTGCTTATGGAGTTAGGCGGTAAAGATGCTGCTATAGTATTAGAAGATGCAGATTTAGATTTAACAGCTTCTAATATAGTATCAGGTGCCTTTTCATATTCAGGACAAAGATGTACAGCTGTAAAGAGAGTTTTAGTTGTTGATAAGGTAGCTGATGCCCTAGTTGAAAGGGTAAAAGAAAAGGTTGAAAAATTATCAATAGGAAATCCATTAGAAATAGACAAGGTAAATATAGTTCCTTTAATTAATACTAAATCAGCAGATTTTGTAGTTGAACTTATAGAAGATGCCAAGACAAAAGGAGCTAAGCTATTAGTTGGAGGAAAAAGAGAAGGTAATTTAATTTATCCTACTTTATTTGATGGTGTAACCACCGACATGAGGTTAGCTTGGGAAGAACCTTTTGGACCAGTTTTACCAATAATAAGAGTAAAAGATAAAGATGAGGCTATAAAGATAGCAAATGAATCAAAGTATGGTTTACAATCAGCAGTATTTACAGAAAATATAAATGAAGCATTTTATGTAGCAGATAGGCTAGAAGTAGGTACTGTACAAGTAAATAATAAAACTGAAAGAGGCCCAGATCACTTCCCATTCTTAGGTGTTAAAGCTTCAGGTATCGGAACTCAAGGAATTAAATATTCAATAGAAGCAATGACTAGACCTAAGGCTACTATTATAAATTTAGTAGAAGAAAAGTAATATGATTTTTATATAAAAGAATATAGAAAAAGGAGTTGTTTACTAATAAATTAGTAAACGGCTCCTTTTTTATTTAATGTCTAAATCGATTACATATTTTGTTTTTATATTGTCCATAGTATAATGAAATAAAAGTAAAAGATGTCCAAAATTTAACAAGCGGTTTTCAATAAGAACATTTCTACAAAGCTCTTAACGTAATATATACTCTCCAAAAAAATATAAAACAGATCAAGTAATAATCATAATAAGGATTTGTTCGTTTAAATATAAACACAATATTAAGGGGGAAGTTGAAATGAGTAGACTTAGCATTATTACCAAGGACAGAGCGCAGCAAAGAATTGAAAATCTTTACAAAGATTTAGAAAGACGTATTGTTGCAAGCCCTCCGGGACTATGTCCTATAGACTTAACTGCATCATTTTTAAAAATGTGCCATGCTCAGACCTGTGGGAAGTGTGTTCCTTGCAGAGTTGGCTTGGGAAAATTAGCTACTTTGCTAGAGAATGTATTAGATGGTAAAGGAGATTTAAAAACAATTGATCTTATTGAAAAGATAGCAAAAACTATTTATTCTTCATCAGATTGTGCTATAGGCTATGAGACAGCAAATTTAGTTTTACAGGGACTTGAAGGTTTTAGAGAAGATTTTGAAGAACATATTTTACGAGGTAGGTGTGAAAGCGAATTGAGAGAAGCTATCCCTTGTGTATCCCTTTGTCCAGCTGGGGTAGATATACCAGGTTATATTGCATTAGTAAGGGAGGGCAGATATGGCGATGCAGTTAAACTAATTAGGAAAGACAACCCTATGCCAGTTGTATGTGCCTTGGTTTGCGAACATCCTTGAGAGAAAAGATGTAGAAGAAACATGGTTGATGCTTCCATTAACATTAGAGGATTAAAACGTTATGCGGTAGAACATGCAGGAGATGTTCCTGTTCCAGAAAGAGCAGCTTCTACAGGAAAGAAGGTTGCTATAATAGGGGCAGGTCCAAGTGGACTAACAGCAGGATACTATTTATCCTTAATGGGACATGATGTAGAGATATTTGAACAAAGGAAGTACTTAGGTGGTATGTTAAGGTATGGTATACCTAATTACAGACTTCCTAGAGAGACTTTACAAAAAGAAATCGATTCAATACTATCTACAGGAATTAAAGTTCATAAAGAAGTTTCTGTAGGTAAGGATATATCCCTTGGAGAACTAAGAGAAAAATTTGATGCAGTTTATATATCTATTGGAGCTCATACCGATAAGAAGATAAGAGTTGGAGATGGAGAAACTAAGGGAATGATTTCTGCTGTTGAGTTACTTAGAAAGATCGGAGATAATACACCAGTTGATTTTGAAGGTAAGAAGGTTGTAGTAGTAGGTGGAGGAAATGTAGCAATGGATGCTGCACGTTCGGCAGTTAGACTTGGTGCAAGTAAAGTAAACGTTGTATATCGTAGACGAAAAGTAGACATGACAGCAATGGAGGAAGAAGTAGAAGGGGCTATAGCTGAAGGTTGTGAAATATTAGATTTATATACCCCTGAAAAAATTGAAAAAGATGAAAATAATAATATAAAGGCTTTATGGATTCAGCCTCAAATTATTGGAAAAGTATCTAGAGGCAGACCAACTCCTAGTAATGCATCAATGGAGCCTAAGAAAATTGAGTGCGATGTGTTGATTATGGCTGTAGGACAAGAAGTAGAATCTAAGAGTTTTGAAAAAGAAGGAATTCCGCTAGTATGGGATACAATTGATACATTGGAGTGGACTGGAGTAAGAGATGTTCCAGGTGTTTTTGCAGGTAGTGACTGTGCAACAGGACCTGAAACTGTAATAAAAGCAATAGCAGCAGGAAAGGTGGCAGCTGCAAACATAGATGAATATTTAGGTTTCCAACATATTATAGAGTCAGATGTTGAAATACTAGCCCCTAGATTATGCGATAGAGTACCTTGTGGCCGTGTTAATTTAAGAGAAAGAGATGCGCTAGAAAGAGTAAATGATTTTTCAGAAATAGAGATAGGTATGACAGATGAAGAAGCTAAACAAGAAGCAAATAGATGCTTAAGATGTGATCACTTTGGACTTGGAGTATTTAAGGGAGGGAGGACTCTAAGATGGTAAAATTGATTATTGATAATAAAGAAATAAAGGTAGCTGAAAATACAACAATTCTTGATGCAGCAGCTGAAAATGGAATAGAAATTCCAACCCTGTGCTATTTAAAAGATTTAAATGAAATTGGTGCCTGCAGGGTTTGTGTAGTTGAGCTAGAAGGAATGGGTAGGCTTGTTCCAGCTTGTAATACCCCAGTAAAGGAAGGGATGGTAATTTACACAAATAGTCCAAAAGTTAGAGAGGTAAGAAGGATTAATGTAGGGTTAATACTTTCTGAACATGATGCAAAATGTGCTGTATGTGTTAGAAGCGGAAATTGTAGTTTACAAACAATATCAAATGATTTAGGAATACTTGATATCCCTTACGAAGAGAAGTTATCCCATAAAGAGTGGTCAAAAGATTTTCCTCTAATTAGAGATTCTGAAAAATGTATAAAATGTATGAGATGTATCCAAGTTTGCGATAAGATACAGGGATAAAATCACAGTTGTCCAAATAGCACCAGCTGTTAGGGCTGCTTGGGGTTGATCCATCAAAAATATTTAATGTTTCAATAATGCCCTGTACTGCTAAAAAATATGAGGCTGATGTTTCCTTGTTAAAGGATGCAGGTGCAGGTAAAGATGTGGATGTTGTTCTAACAACTAGGGAAATTTCTAGAATGATTCGTTCAGAATACATTAATTTAGAGATGCTAGAAGAAGAGGAATTTGATATGCCTCTAGGCATGGGTACTGGAGCTGCTGTTATATTTGGTGCAACTGGAGGAGTTATGGAAGCAGCCCTAAGATCAGCTTATTATTTAGTGAATAAAGAAAATCCAGAACCAGATGCATTTAAGGAAGTAAGAGGAAGAGAAGGCTGGAGAGAAGCAAGTTTTGATTTGGCAGGTTCAAAACTTAAAGTGGCTGTTGCAAGCGGTCTTGGAAATACTAGAAAATTAATGGAAGCAATCAGGGCAGGAAAGGTTCATTATGATTTTGTTGAAATTATGGCTTGTCCTAGCGGATGTGCTGGTGGAGGAGGCCAACCTATTAAAGATGGCAAAGAATTAGCAGGAGAGAGGGCAGATGTATTATATGGTTTAGATAAGGTAAACAATCTTCGCTTCTCTCATGAAAACCCAGCTGTTATAAAATGTTATGAAGATTATCTAGGAGAGCCACTATCACATAAATCTCATAAACTACTTCACACTAATCAAAAAGAGTGGTAATTAATTGTGAATTGCAAAAAAAGAAGATTGGGAACAATCTTCTTTTTTTGCGCTAGCACATTTTTATGTATAAATTAAAGTTTTAAAGCGTCATCGATAGCTGGTTTATCAAAGCCAACAATGATTTTTCCGTTAATATCTAAAACAGGAACTCCCATTTGTTTTGACTTGCTAACCATTTCTTCTCTTGCTTCCATATCATCCTGTACATTAAATTCTTCAAATTCAACATTAATTGATTTTAAATAATTTTTTGCTTTCACACACCAAGGGCATGAAGATGTACTATATACCTTAACCATTTATATCACTCCTTCAAAACTAATTAATATTATATAATATTAATTTTATACTAATTATAAGATATTTACAATATGCACATTATCTTATTAAGTTTTCATTATTTAAATTAGAGTTTAAAATCATATTGCTTAAGAAATCTGTTGAAGATACATTAGAAAGGTCTTCAGACAATACTTTTTTATTTTCATCTCTAATAGTGTTTTTAGATGGAATATTTTTTAAATAACTTTTATCAATCATAAAATCATCTCCTTATAAAATTGACTCAAGCTTATTTTTTGCAGAAAAAATTATTTTATAACAATTAAAAAAATTATCCATCTCTTCTAGACATCTATAAAAAATAGGAATATAATAATTGAGAGGATAAAAATTACAGATAAAAGAATTGAAAAGCGTTATATTTTCAAGACGGATTGTTAAAAAATAAACAATGTCCTTTTAAGAACTTCTGCAAAGTATTAAAAATTCCACGAAAAGGGGAATAAAATAGTGCTTTAAGGAAAATCTATTTATAAAAAGATAAATTCTTATAAAGTTAAATAGGAATTTTAAGGAGAGAGGTAATATAATATGAAAGTAATAATTACAAAAAATTACGATGAATTAAGTAAAAAGGCAGCAGAGGTAATTGCAGAAACAGTTAAAAATAAGCCTAATGCAGTATTAGGATTAGCAACTGGTAGTTCTCCAGTTGGATTATATAAAGAATTAATAAAGATATATAACGAAGGAAAGTTAGATTTTTCAAAGGTAACAACAGTTAATTTAGATGAATATTTAGGTTTATCTGGTGAACATCCTCAAAGTTATAGATACTTTATGAATGAAAATCTATTCAATCACGTTAATATTGATAAGAACAATACTTATGTTCCAAATGGCCTTGCAGAAAATGCTGAAGAAGAAGGAAAAAGATATGATGCTAAAATAGATGAGCTTGGAGGAACAGATCTTCAACTATTAGGTATTGGTAATAATGGACATATTGCATTTAATGAGCCTGCTGAAGAACTTGTTTTTGGAACTCATTTAACAGATTTAACAGAAGAAACAATTAAGGCTAACTCAAGATTCTTTGATTCAATTGAAGATGTTCCAACTAAGGCGTTTTCAATGGGAATTGGTGGAATAATGAAGGCTAAAAAAATATTATTAGTTGCTAGTGGAGAAGACAAAGCAGAAGCAGTAAAAGGTATGATAGAAGGAAATATTACAACAATGTTACCAGGATCACTTTTACAATTACATCATGATGTAACAGTTATAGTAGATGAAGCAGCAGGGAAATTACTAAGAAAATAGTAATAGGAAATAGTAACTAAAACTAATATAGACACTGAGTGAGGGATTAGATAATTAATATGAAATTGTCTGATCCCTTTTATATTGAATAAAATCATTTTAGTAAATAATTATTACTTACTATTTATATAAAAATTGGTATTTAAGAATTACTTATGATATATTTAATATTAGTGTTAAATTTAGTTAAATTACGGTTATAATAATAAATAATAGTTAAAAATATAGATAGGTAGGTAGAGAAAATGCCTAAAATAAAATCAGTATATGTTTGTCAGGAATGTGGATATGAATCAGCAAAATGGCTTGGTAAATGTCCGGATTGTAATAATTGGAACACCTTAGTAGAAGAGGTAAGAGAAAATAAAAAAGAAGTTAAAAATAAGATAAATACAGTTAGAATATTAGAAAATTCACCTAAGAGTATTGGAGAAATACAATCAGGGGAGAAGAAAAGATATAATACAGGATTAGAAGAACTAAATAGAGTGTTGGGGGGAGGTCTGGTAAGAGGATCCTTAACCTTGATTTCAGGAGATCCTGGAATAGGTAAATCAACCCTTTTACTCCAAACATCAAGTTATATAGCTAGCAATTATGGTAAAGTTTTATATGTATCTGGAGAAGAATCTGAAGAACAAATCAAAATTAGAGGAGATAGGTTGGGAGTAAGTTCAAATAATTTATACATATTGTCAGAAACTAATCTAGACTTAATAGAAGCACATATAGAAGAATTAAAGCCTGTCTTTGTAATAATAGACTCAATACAAACAGTATATAAGGAAAATATAACTTCAGCACCTGGAAGTGTATCCCAAGTAAGAGAATGTTCAAATGCAATAATGAGAATAGGAAAAAATAATAATATTCCCTTATTTATAGTTGCCCATGTAACAAAGCAGGGAGAACTTGCTGGTCCAAGGGTTTTAGAACATATGGTAGATACTGTATTATATTTTGAAGGAGAACGTACAGAAGAATTTAGAGTTTTAAGAACAATGAAAAATAGGTTTGGTACAACTAGTGAAATTGGAGTTTTTGAAATGTCTGAAGAAGGTTTAGTAGAAATATATGATCCTTCAAAGATATTCTTAGAGGAAACAAACTTCAATCAAGAAGGCTCATCAGTTATAGGAATAATGGAGGGTACAAGACCGATTTTAGTAGAAATGCAGGCTTTAGCTACTGAAACAAAGATGAATATTCCCATAAGAACAGGTATAGGAATAGACTTTCAAAGATTAAGATTAATAATAGCTGTTTTAGAAAAAAAGCTAAGAGTACCTTTTTATAAATATGATGTTTATGCCAATGTCGTAGGCGGCCTTAGGTTAGAAGGAACAACTGGGGATTTAGGGTTAGCCTTATCTTTAATATCTAGTGTTAAAAATAAACCTTTTAAATTAGATAAGCTACTAATAGTAGGGGAAGTAGGACTTACAGGAGAAATTAGACCAGTTGCATCCTGTGATAGACTTATAAAAGAAGCTGAAAAAATGGGTTTTAAACATGCTATAATTCCTGAGAGAAACAAAGATAAAGCAAAAAGTAAAATGATAAATATAATTGGAGTAAGTAATTTATTTGAGGCGATTAATAAGATATTCTAAAAAGATTAGGTGAGTGTATGAGAATAAAAGATGATGAAAAAATGAAAGATATTTTAAAGATTATGAGTCCTGGTACACCCTTAAGAGAAGGTTTGGAAAATATTTTAAGGGCTAAAACAGGGGGGTTAATTTTAATTGGTGATAGTGAGGAAGTAATGAATCTAGTTGATGGTGGATTCACAATCAATTCTGACTATTCACCTGCATATATATATGAACTAGCTAAAATGGATGGTGCTATTGTAATAAGTGAAGATTTAAAAAAGATTATGAGAGCAAACACTCAGCTGGTTCCGGAACATTCCATTACTACCTTTGAAACTGGAACTAGACATAGAACTGCCCACAGAATGGCGAAACAAACAGGAAAAATTGTTATAGCTATATCTCAAAGAAGAAATATTATAACTGTTTATAAAGGGGACTTGAAGTATGTTCTCCAAGATACTAGCGTTATTTTAAGCAGGGCTAATCAAGCTATTCAAACTTTAGAAAAGTATGTAAAAGTATTGGATAAAGTAATAAGTAATTTAGACATATTAGAATTCCAAGACTTAACAACTGTGTTTGATGTAGTTACAGCTATACAAAGAACAGAAATGGTAATGAGGATAGTAGAAGAAATAGAAAGATATATTGTAGAGCTTGGAAATGAAGGTAGACTTGTGTCTATGCAGCTAAATGAATCTATAAGGTTTATAGAAAGAGATGGAATACTTCTTATTAGAGATTATTGCAGATCTGACTTAGACTATTGCCAAGTATATGAAGAAATACAAAAATTAAGTTCTAGTGAATTATTAGACTTAGAGATTATAGCAAAGGTTATAGGCAGACAGGGAAACTCTTTAGTAGATTCCTTAATATCTCCTAGAGGATTTAGAGTACTTTTTAAATTGCAAAGAATTCCTATAGCTGTTATAGAGAATGCAGTAAAACATTTTAAAAAATTAAAATATGTACTGGAAGCTGACATTGAAGAACTAGATAATGTGGAAGGTATAGGAGAAGCAAGAGCTAAAATAATAAAGAGTGGTTTAAAAAGAATAAAAGAACAAACCTACTTAAAAAGTGAAATTTGACAAAATTATGAATAAAAAATGATAATAGGGTTAATAATATGAAAGCAGGTTTAAAACCTGCTTGTAATTTATTCCAAATTAAATTTTCCAAGAATATTAAGCTTGGCAGATTCCTTCAGTAGGACGTCATATAAACTAATATCTAAAGTATTACACAAGGCACTTAGATAAAATAAATTATTTCCTATTTCATCTTCAATTATATCCCTACAATTATCGCATATTTTTCCTTCTAAATGGCTTTCAAGGGAAAGTTTAAAATCATCTAAGTCCTCTGGTAAGGCTTGTTTTTCAGCAGATATTTTAATACAGCCGCAGTCAGTTACAGCTTTAGCAACGGCTCTGTTTACCCTTGAAGAAGCCTCACTATACTTAGTTATAATATCCAAAATACTTTTATGACGAAGAAGCAATTCATTAACATCATTTTGAAAAGCGTCAAAAATTATATCTTTCATAAGTTCAAATCTCCTTAAAAAAAGAATTTATTATTATATTAAGTTACCTAATAGTTGTTTGTGGATTAGCTTAATATAATAATATATAATAAGGCTAATATTTTATAGGGGGTATTTTAAATTAATAAGAATTTAATAATTTATAAGTGTAGACAATGGCTTTATATGGTATAATAATAAAGAATTTTATAGTTGAAAACTCATGAAAATTAATAGGAGGTGAAAATTTATGCTAAAAAAGATTATAGGAGTTATATTTACTATTATAGGCTTAATAAGCGGCTATATTGTAAGTGGACTAATATCCGAAATTGCTGCTTTGCAAGAAATATCTTTTTTATCTAACTCAATTGGAATTATATCTTTACGTATTTTTATAACTGTATTATTTGGAATTATATTTTATTTTATATCTCCACGTATATATAGCTCTATTTTAAAATTAATAGAATATGCTGAAAGAAGCGTTCAAAACTTAACAGTTGCTGAACTTCTTTTCGGAGGAATTGGAGCATTAATATCATTAATAATAACATCTTTAATAGGACTACCTTTAAATAGTATAGATTTATATGGGTTAGGTCCAATACTTTTTGTTCTACTTAATTTAATATTTGCAATAATATCAGCAAATATATTTATTGAAAAGAAAGATGACATTTCAAATATTTTCAGCAATATGAGAAAAAGTGCGGCTAATAAAGAGAAAAAGGGGAAAACAAATATCAAGAGTATTCCCAAGGTATTAGATACATCAGTAATAATCGATGGTAGAATTTTTGATATATGCCAAACAGGATTTATAGAGGGGCCCCTTGTAATACCAAACTTTGTTTTAGATGAACTTAGACATATCTCTGATTCCGCTGATTCATTAAAAAGAAATAGGGGAAGAAGAGGTCTTGATATATTAAACAAAATTCAAAAAGAATTAGAAATAGAAACTCAAATTTGGGAAGGGGATTTTCCTGAAATTCCAGAGGTGGATAGCAAACTATTAAAGCTTGCTCAAAAGCTAAAAGGAAAAGTTATAACAAATGATTTTAACTTAAATAAAGTAGCAGAATTTCAAGGAGTTCCGGTTCTTAATATAAATGAGCTGGCCAATGCTATAAAACCAGTAGTTTTACCTGGTGAAGAAATGAAAGTTATAGTTGTAAAAGATGGAAAAGAAGCATCTCAAGGTATTGGTTATTTAGATGATGGAACTATGATAGTAGTTGAAGATGGTAGAAGGTTCATAGGAGATCAAATAGTAGTAATAGTAACATCTGTACTTCAAACTGCAGCAGGAAGAATGATATTTGCTAAACCAAGAGATTAGTTAGTAGGTGTGTAAATGGTAAGTGCTATAATTTTGGCAGGTGGTAAAGGTAAAAGAATGGGAGCTAAAGTTAGTAAGCAATATATAGAATTAAAGGGAAAACCCATTTTATACTATACCTTAACTAAATTTATAAATTCTAATTTTATAGATGAAATAATTTTAGTCCTACCAAAGGATGAAATAGAATATTGTAAAGATAATGTTTTATATAAATATTCTTTAAAGGTTGATAAAATAGTTGAAGGTGGAGCAGAAAGACAAGATTCTGTTTTTAATGCCTTAAAGGAAGTTAAAGATTCAGAAGTTGTTTTAATACATGATGGTGCAAGGCCTTTCACAAAGGATATCATAATAGAAGAAGGAATAAAATATGCAAGGTTATATGGAGCAGCAGCTCCTGGAGTAACTCCAAAGGATACTATTAAGGTAATTGATGAAAATGGATTTTCGAAATTTACTCCAGATAGGAATACTTTAGTGGCTATACAAACTCCTCAAGTATTTAAAACAGAAATAATAAAGGAGTGCCATAAAAAAGTAAAAGAAGAGGGCATATCTGTTACCGATGACACTATGGTAGTTGAAAGATACAACAATAAAGTGTATTTATATAAAGGAGACTATGAAAATATAAAGGTTACTACCCCAGAGGATTTGATCTTAGCAGAAAAGCTAATATAATAAGGATAAGTTTATTGACATAATTTTTAGTAAAATATATAATAAATTAAGCTAAAAGTTAATATTACCAAAACGTTGAAGAAGAATAGTAGAATCCGACTTTCAGAGAGAAAATTCATAGGCTGTAAAATTTTCAATAGGATTTGAACCAGCTTTGGAGTATAGGTAAAAACTATCGGTTTAATACCGTTATCATTTTAGAGAACAAATTTAGGTGGTACCGCGATACAAGTTCGCCCTAATATATTAGGGTGAGCTTTTTTGTTATATTGCATTAAAAGATTTTAAATAATAAGCAATTAAATTTTAAGGAAAATAAACAATTAGGAGGAAGCAAATATGAAAATGTCTAATATGTTAATATCAACATTAAGAGAAGTACCAGCAGAAGCAGAAATAGATAGTCATAAGTTAATGCTTAGAGCTGGTATGATAAGAAAAATGGCTTCAGGGATATATAACTATATGCCATTAGGGTTAAAGGTTTTAAAAAATATTGAAGAAATAATAAGAGAAGAAATGAATAATGCAGGAGCTCAAGAATTCTTAGCCTCAGCAGTTATTCCAGCTGAACTTTGGCAAGAATCAGGTAGATGGGAAGCTTATGGAGCTGAAATGTTTAGATTAAAGGATAGAAACGATAGAGATTTTTGTCTTGGGCCAACTCATGAAGAGGTATTCACTGATATAGCAAGAAATGAAATAAAATCATATAAGCAATTACCACTTAATCTTTACCAAATACAAACAAAATATAGAGATGAAAGAAGACCAAGATTTGGTGTTATGAGATCAAGAGAATTTGTAATGAAGGATGCTTATAGTTTTGATAAGGATCAAGAGGGATTAGATATTTCTTACTATAGAATGAGAGATGCCTATATCAAAATTTTTGATAGATGTGGAATAGTAGCTAAGCCTGTTGATGCGGATTCAGGAGCTATTGGAGGATCAGGATCTGCTGAATTTATGGTCAAATCAGAAGTTGGCGAAGATGATGTAGTATTCTGTACAAATTGTGACTATGCTGCAAATATGGAAAAGGCACCATCAACTCCAGAAAAAGCTGAAAAAGAAGAGTTTAAAGAATTAAATAAGATTGAAACACCAAATGTAAGAACTATTGAAGATTTAATTAAATTCTTTAATACAACAGAAAAGGAATTTGCAAAAACTCTAATATATAATGCTGATGGTAAAATAGTTGCAGTTATGGTTAGAGGAGATAGAGAAGTTAACGAAGTTAAGGTTTCTAATGCTTTAGGTGGAGTTATTAACCTTAATATGGCAAGCACTGAAGATGTTTTAAAGGCTACAAATGCACAAGTAGGATTTGCAGGACCTATAAATATAAAGGTTGATACTTTATTAGTAGATGAAGAAGTAGCTAATATGTACAATTTCATCGTAGGAGCTAATGAAACAGGATATCATTATGAAAATGTTAACTATGGAAGAGATTTCGAAGGTGTAGTTGGAGACTATAGAAATGTAACAGAAGGGGAAAACTGCCCTGATTGTGGTGGAAAAATAACAATATCAAGGGGAACAGAAGTAGGTCATATATTTAAACTTGGAACAAAATATTCTGAAGCTATGAATGCAAAATTTATAGACGAAAATGGTAAAGAAGTTCCATTTGTAATGGGTTGCTATGGAATAGGTGTAACAAGAACAATGGCATCAATAATAGAGCAAAACCATGATGATAATGGAATAATATGGCCATTGGCAGTAGCTCCATATCATGTTAATGTTATACCTGTAAACACAAAGGACGAAATGCAAATGAAGGTTGCAAATGACATATATGAAGAACTAAAGGCTATAGGAATAGATGTAATTTTTGATGATAGAAAAGAAAGAGCTGGAGTTAAGTTTAAAGATTCAGACCTTATGGGAATACCAATGAGAATAACAGTTGGTAAAAAAGTAACAGAAGGTGAAGTGGAATTTAAATTAAGAACTTCAGATGTTGATAATATAAAGATAGAAGATGTTTTATCTAGAGTAAAAGAAGAGTTTGAAAAAAATAAAATATCTATTAGATAGGAGGTATTAAAAAATGAAAGTTTACAATAGTTTAACTAGAAAAAAGGAAGAATTCATTCCTATTACTCCGGGAGAAATTAAAATGTATGTCTGCGGACCAACGGTATATAATTATTTTCATATAGGAAATGGAAGAACTTTTATTATTTTTGATACTATAAGAAGATATTTTGAATACAGAGGATATAAAGTTAAATTTGTACAAAACTTCACAGATATAGATGATAAAATGATAAAGAAGGCACTTGAAGATGGTACAACTGTAAAAGATGTTGGAGATAAATACATTGAAGAGTACTATAGAGATGCCGATGGATTAAATATAAAGAGGGCTTCTGTTAACCCAAGAGCAACAGAATTTGTAGAAGATATTATAGAATTTATTAGCGGCTTAATTGAAAAAGGTTATGCTTATGAAGTAGATGGAGATGTATATTTTAGAACTAACAAATTTGAAAGCTATGGTCAATTAATTGGGCAAAACCTTGAAGATTTAAAAGCGGGAGCAAGAATCAATGTAGATGAAAGAAAAGAAGATCCAATGGACTTTGCATTATGGAAGGCGCAAAAACCTGGTGAGCCTGCATGGGAAAGTCCATGGGGTAAAGGAAGACCAGGATGGCATATAGAATGCTCTTGTATGGCAAAAAAATTATTGGGAGATACTATAGACATACATGCTGGAGGGGTAGATTTAACCTTCCCTCACCATGAAAATGAAATAGCACAAAGTGAAGCTCTTACAGGTAAAAAATTTGCAAACTATTGGCTACATGGTGCCTTTTTAAATATAAATAATCAAAAAATGTCTAAATCCCTAAATAACTTTTTAACTGCAAGAGAAATATTAAAAGATTATAATGCTGATGTTGTAAGATTTTTAATGTTATCAGGCCACTATAGATCACCTTTAAACTTTAGTGATGATCTTCTTGAATCTGCTAAGTCATCAGTGGAAAGATTATATAATGCTGTTAATAATTTAGAAAACTTAATAGATGAAGTTGAAAAGGAAGAAATGGACGATAAGGAAAGAGAATATTTAAAATCTCTTGATGTATATAGACAAAAATATATAGAAAAAATGGATGATGATTTTAATACAGCAGATGCTATAACTGCAATTTTCGACCTGATCAAAGATATAAATACTAACGTTTCTATAGAATCTTCAAAAGAGCTTTGCCAAGGAGCCTTAGATTTAATTAGAGAGTTAGGAGAACCTCTGGGAATACTTCAAAACTCAACAAAATTAAGCTTAGAAGATGAAATTGAAGAATTAATTAAACAAAGACAAGAAGCAAGAAAAAATAGAGATTTTGCTTTAGCAGATAAAATAAGAGATGATTTAAAGGCAAGAAATATAATTTTAGAAGATACTCCACAAGGAGTAAGATGGAAAATTATAAAGTAATGCTAAGAGGGCTGCAGTATTGCAGCCTTTATTTAAGGGAGTGATAAAATGCTAGATGATTTAAGAACAAGAGAATTTAGTAAAGAAGAAGCTAGACGACTAAATCCCTTACAGTTAGCCTTAATAGGGGATGCAGTATTTGAACTTTTTATAAGAAATTCTATATTATCTAACAATATAGATTTATCCGTTCATAAGATCCACGTTAAGGCAATTCATTATGTTAAGGCCCAAAGTCAATCTAAGATAATAAAAAATATTGAAGAAAGTCTAGAGGAAGATGAATTATATATCTACAAGAGGGGAAGAAATACAAAGTCAGCAACAATTCCTAAAAATGCAGATGTTATAGATTATAGAAATGCAACAGGCTTTGAAGCTTTAATTGGATACCTATACTTGATTGGAAATAAAGAAAGGTTATCAGAAATATTAGAAAAAAGCATGGAAATAATATAAGCAAAAGAAAATAATATTAAGGAGTGAATATAATGACTAAAGGCAATAGAGAAGCTAGGCTTAGGGCTAGGATGGAAAGGGAATTTCAAGAGGGAAAGACAAAAGCAAAGGGTCAATTTAAGGGAGTAAAAAGACAGTACGAAGAAAAACAATTTAGTGGTAGCGAATATGGAGTAGAAACAAGAGAGGACTTAGTAATTGGTAGAAATGCAGTTATGGAACTATTAAAGGGTAGTAGGACTATAGAGAGCATTTATATAGCTAGCGGAAATATAGAAGGGTCCATAAAAGCCATTATTAATATGGCAAAGGAGAAAAAGCTAGTATTAAAAGAAGTGGATAGAAAAAAACTTGATACAATGAGTAATGGCATGAATCACCAGGGGGTTATAGCACAAGTTACTCCTTTTGTTTATTCTGAAGTTCCAGACATTCTTAAATATGCAAAAGAAAAAAATGAAGATCCCTTTATAGTAATTTTAGATGAAATAGAAGATCCTCATAATTTAGGCTCAATAATAAGAACTGCTGAGTTATGTGGAGTTCATGGTATTATTATTCCAAAAAGAAGGAACGTAGGGATAACAGCAACAGTTTATAAGTCTTCCACTGGTGCTATAGAGCATATGAAAATAGCAAAGGTTACAAATATAAATTCTACAATTGATGAATTAAAAGAAAATGGACTTTGGGTATATGGAGCAGATATTGAAGGAAAAGAATATAGTTATGAAGTGAACTTTTCAGGACCTTGTGCAGTTGTTATAGGAAGTGAAGGAAGAGGAATATCAAAACTAACACTGAAAAAATGTGACAAACTTGTTAAAATACCTATGGTAGGTAAAATTAACTCTTTAAATGCTTCAGTTGCAGGTGGTATAATGATGTATGAAATATTAAAAGGAAGATTATTAAATAAATAAGGCGTTGAGGTAAATGTGAAAATTATATTTGTTGATGGATATAACGTAATAAACAGTTGGCCAAATCTAAAAAAACAAAAGAAATATAGTTTTGATGGGGCGAGGCAAACTCTTATAGATACATTACATAACTATTCTGTATACGAAGAATGTAAAATAATAATAGTTTTTGATGCTCATATGGTGCCTGGAAGCATTGAAAAAAAAGAGGATATTTATAAGAATGTCAGCGTGATATTTACAAAGGATGGAGAAACAGCGGACGCATACATAGAAAGAGAAGTACATAATATTGGTAGAAGGTTCGAGGTTTATGTAGTTACTTCCGATTGGCTAGAGCAGCAGTTAATTTTTCAACGAGGAGCAGTAAGAATGTCATCAATGGAGTTTTATAAGGAAGTTTTAAAAACGCAAAACAAAATTATTAGTGCAAAAAGCAGTATTGATAATAATACAAAAAATAATTTAGGTGATAATTTAGAAGAAGATATATTTAAAAAATTTGAAGCCTGGAGAAGGGGCAAATCATAACTTTATTGGCATATTGATATTTAATTATATTTATTATACTATTAGGTTATATCATAAGGGATAAGAGGGGTGACGAGGTATTGGGATATAGTAGAAAAGAACTTGGTTTATTTTCGGAATTTGAGAATAAAACAGATGAAGAAATTGTTATAGAAGCTAAATTAGGAAGTACTAGGGCACAGGAATTTTTAATTTCTAAATATGAAAATTTTGTAAAAGCAAAATCAAAGTCCTATTTTTTAATAGGAGCAGATAAAGAGGATATTTATCAAGAGGGAATGATAGGCTTATATAAAGCAATAAGAGATTTCAACCCAGAAAAATTAACAAGCTTTAAGGCTTTTGCAGAGTTATGTATAACAAGGCAAATAATAACCGCAATAAAAACAGCTACAAGACAAAAACATATTCCCTTAAATACTTACGTATCACTAAATAAACCTATATATGAAGAGGAATCAGATAGAACGCTTATAGATGTTCTTTCAGAGTTAAAAATTACAGATCCTGAGGAACTTATAATTGGAAAAGAACAAATTAAGCATATAGAAGATAAAATGAGTAAGGTATTATCAGATTTAGAAATGGAAGTATTACAGTCCTATTTAGATGGAAAGTCATACCAGGAAATAGCTAGTGATTTGGACAGACAGGCTAAATCTATAGATAATGCATTACAAAGAGTTAAACGTAAGCTTGAAAAGTGTCTTTATTCAGAGAAATAAGTCGCTAAATTTTTATTGACAAATTTTTTAGAAAATAGTAAACTTTATAATTGGTATATAAACATATATATTATTTATATATAACTGCTCACGTAGCTCAGTAGGCAGAGCGTCGCCTTGGTAAGGCGGAGGTCGTCGGTTCAATCCCGATCGTGAGCTCCAATTAATATTACAAAACGCTAGGCAAAGTTTATTAAGAAGATAAAAGGAGGATTTTACAATGGCAAAGTCAAAATTCGAAAGAAGTAAACCACACGTAAATATTGGTACAATTGGTCACGTTGACCACGGTAAGACAACTTTAACAGCTGCAATAACAACTGTTTTAGCA
>JAAYOT010000068.1 GCA_012520205.1 Clostridiales bacterium | reverse complement strand
GTGTAAATTTCCTATACCTAACTTTTGAAGGTTTGGTATCTTAAAGCTTTCCACAGATTCAGCTATATGTCCAAGAGTATCTGCTCCCTTGTCTCCATACTTTTCTGCATCTTCCATTGCTCCAACACCAAGAGAATCTATTACTATAGTGAAAATTCTATTATACTTTTTCATGCTTTCTCCTTTCTAATTACATATTTAATTTTTATTAATATATATTTATTATATCATTTTTTGCAGTTACAACCTAGTATATGCAGTATTTTGTAAAATGTTTTTTTATAATTATATCATTAGGCCAATTACTGCTCCTGTTAATATGGATCCTAAAGTAGAAACTAAAAGTGCCTTCATACCAACCTTAGCTACTAATTTAACCTTATTAGGAGCTACTGCACTATAGGTACCTATTAAAATTCCTACAGAACCAAATCCAGCAAAGGAGCAAAGAACTGTAGTCATAAGGGCTTTAGTTCTAACAGTTAACTCATTAAACTGAGGTAAGGCAAAGGCTACTGCCTCATTTGTTACTAATTTCGTGCCTAATAATTGGGCTACCTTAGGCACTTCTTCTAGAGGAATCCCCATTAGTAAGGCAAAGGGATAAAATATATATCCAACTAATCCTTCTAAGGTAATTGAACTATTAAATATTCCTATAAAATTATTAATTAAAGCAACCATAGATAAGAAAACCATTAGGGCTACTGATATTCCTAAAACACCTTGGAAGCCATTTGAAGCATAAGCCATCATTGTATCAATAAAGTTTACACCCTTGTCATTTTCAACTTCTAGCTCCCATGCTTACATATAGGCCCATAATTGAAACTGAAATTGAGCTCATTCCACCTACTAAAGTTGCAAAAATTACACTATCCTTAGCCTTAGGTAAATATGATTTTGTTACATATAAGCTTTCTGACTGTCCTAAAAACATGTTAGATACTAAATTTACTGCTATAAGAGTATCTATTTTAAATACTTTTGCTATTCCCTTACCTACTACTTTAATAAATTTTTGAAGTATTCCAAAGTGGAAAAGCAATCCTACCAGGGCTGATATAAAGACTATTGGTAATAGTGAATTTATGAAAAATACAAAATTATCTGTTAAGCCTCCAAAGACAAAATTTATTCCTGTAGTTGACTGGCTTATTACCCAGGTTACTCCCCTAGCTAGTACTTCTATTGCCTTCCATACTGGAGTTTTTATCATTATAAAAGCTAGTACTAATTGAGCAAGTAAGGCTATTCCTATGCTTCTCCAGTTAATGTTTTTCTTTTCCTTTGACATAAAAAAAGCTATAGCTAAAACTACTATAATTCCTATGATTCCCATTAATTTAATCATTTATTATTTCTCCTTTGTTTTTAATTTTATTATCTTTTGTTTTTTCACAAGGAATTATTCTATTATATATTTACTAATGTGTCAAAGCTATTCTCAACAAGTTAATTAGTATTTACCTGACTTTATTTCTAGCAGAATAATAAATAGCTAGGGTTCCCCTTACAGAAATCCTAGCTATTTTATATTAGTTTTTAATATGTGCTTTCTAATTGATTATTCTTATATTGTAAATACTTTAATAATAAAAATTCATTTATAATAAAAAATTGAGATACTGTAAAGACTTCTAAGCCTTCATCAATTTTTGCTACACAGTGGGAATAATATTGTATGCTTATATCGCTTAATTGGGATAATTTATTATTGCCAACCTTAGTAATAGAAATAATTTTTACTCCTATCTCCTTTAAGCCCATAGCAAATTCGTTGATAAACTTATTTTCACCTGAAAGAGACAATAAGAAAATCAAATCATTTTCTTGTAAATTTCTCCCTATTTCATATAGCTCATCTTTTCCTTCTAAAACATTTATTAACCTACCTACTGTAAGAAAGGTTCTTTTTATTTCATTAGCTGCATTTTTTTGAACAGCTCCTGTACCATATGCATAAATTTTATTAGCACTATCCAGCAGCTTAAATAAATCTGAAAAATCTTGATTCTTTAAAACATCCATTGTTTTAACAATATCGTTATGTGTCTTATCTATTTCTTCTTCATTAAATGAATATTTACTTTTAGTCCCCCATTTTAAATAAATCTTCAGCTCACTATACCCTTCTAAGCCTAACTTTTGTGCAAATCTTAATATAGTTGTATGGGATACATTACAATTGCTGGCTAGTTCCTGCATTGACATATTGCTACATGCTTCTTTATTACTTAAAATATAATTCCAAATATATAAATCATTTTCATTAAGCTTATTGTAATTTTCATATATTAAATCTTCAATTTTCATTTCTCTTTCCTCCCTTGTATTCTATATACTTTAAAAATAAAATTTCAATTAATATAAAATAAGAGGTTAGAGATTTATATTCAATTACATCAAAAATTTCAGGTAAGGTAACAGCTGATATATATAAATTATAGTTACTCATTTGAGATAAGGAGTTTTCTTTTAATTGGGTAATGGATATGACAGGTATGTTCTTTACCTTTAATTTTTTTGTTAAATCTAATATAAATTCATTTTCTCCAGATACTGATATTATTATAAAAAGGTCTTCTGAATTTGCACAATTTAGGGCATACTCTGCTTCCTTGTAGCCACTTACATCATAAAGAATTTTTCCTCCCAGCATAAATGCTCGTCTTAATTCCTTCTTAACAGAGGATTGTATCATTCCTACTCCATATACATAGATGTTTCTAGCAGAATCAATAACTTTAAATATTTCTGTGCAATCCTTTTCTCTTATGCTTTTTATAACCTTATCATAATTACTACAAACTAAATCAACATTATCTGTATTTTCATTTGCCTCTTCATTTTCTAACTTTAAATATAACTTTAATTCACTGTAACCTTTTAAGGAAATTTTTTTAGCAAATCTAAGTACTGTTGATCTTGATACATTACATTTAGATGCTAATTGGTCAATTGATAGATTTTCACATTCTTTCCTATTCTTTGATATGTAATTCCAAATGTAAAAGTCATTTTCACTAAGCTGATTATAATTTTTATTCACCAATTCATCTAATTTCATAAATAGCCTCATCTTTCATTGTACTATTTTCTTAAATTTATATTATTTTTAATTATACATTAAATTTGACAGTTTGTCTAATAAAAGAAAAATGAGAGTCAACCCTATCTCTAGGGCAACTCTCTAAGGACTTTTTCTATTTTAATTCTGGCCAATAGCCTTTGTTAGCTTCTATTAAATCGTCTAAGATTAATTTTGCTACTCTTGCACTTGGTACTGTTTTTGATAGGGTAAGAGCCTGCCATAATTTTTGATAGCTTCCTTCTATCCAAGCTTCTACTGTAAGCTTTTCTACACTTACTTGTTGTTCCATTAATCCCTTTTGGAATTGTGGAATAGATCCTTGACATATTTTTTCATATCCATTGCTTCCTACTATACATGGAATTTCAACCATTGCTGTTCTATCAAAGTTTTCAATGGCACCTTCATTTGGTACTATAAGAAGGAATCTTTCTTGTGTGTTTTTAGCAATTGCACAAGCTAAGTCAACTATATAAGTTGCATGGGCATCTGCTTCAAAACCTCCCACTTTGCTTGTACCTTTTTCAATGATTTCCTTACAAATTCCAAATATATGCTTTTCTCTTCCTTCAATAACTTCATTTGCTCTTGTATGTTCAGGATTAGAATGTTCTACTACATAGTCTGGGAATAAATAATATTTTAAATAAGTGTTTGGTATTGTTGTTGGATCAACTGCATATACATCTCTTACTTTTTGGAAAGTTTCTTTCCAGCTTTGGTCAACATGTTGATTAGTATCAGATAAAGCATCTGCAAATCCATTTCTAGCTACATGTTCTTTTATTTTTGGCATTAAATCATTTCCATCCTTGTCATAGATCTTTGTCCACCATCCAAAGTGGTTTAATCCATAATAACCAACTTGCATTTCTTTTCTTGATTTTAAGCCACACATATGAGCCATTTTTTCTTCTAGGTCTATTGGCATATCACAAATATTTAATATCTTTGAATTTGGTCTTAATCTTCTTGTTGCTTCTGCAACTATTGCCGCTGGGTTTGAATAGTTTAACATCCATGCATTTGGTGAGTATTTTTCCATATAGTCAAGAATTTCTATTACACCACCTATAGAACGCATTCCATAAGCTATTCCTCCAGGTCCACAGGTTTCTTGTCCAACTACTCCATATTTTAGTGGAATTTTTTCATCCTTTTCACGCATTTCATATTTACCAACACGGATATGGGCTAATACAAAATCTATATCTGTAAATGCTGTTTCTGGATCAGTTGTATATCCAAATTCAATTTCTGGAGCATTTTCTTTTATATAAATTTCACAGGCCTT
>JAAYOT010000067.1 GCA_012520205.1 Clostridiales bacterium | reverse complement strand
TTACCTATAAACTTGCCATAAGAAAACCTTCCAAAACCCTACTCTATATTAACTTATAGCAAAAATACTTAATATATCTTCTTCTGTTAAAGTATTAATGCTTGTTAAATCTTGATTATTATCTATAATCTTCTCAATAAGCTTTCTCTTTTCATCTTGAAGGTCCACTATTTTTTCTTCTATGGAATCTTTTGATATTAGTTTTATTACCTCTACCACATTCTTTTGACCAAATCTATGGGCCCTATCTGTTGCTTGGTCTTCTACCGCTGGGTTCCACCATGGGTCAAAGTGGATTACTATATCTGCTGATGTTAGGTTAAGTCCAGTTCCTCCAGCCTTTAAGCTTATTAAGAATACTGATGTATGGTCATTATTAAAATTATCTACCATTTCTATTCTTTTTTCTGATGGAACCGAACCATCTAGGTAGCTGTATTTAATATTTTCAAAATCTAATCTAGCTTTAATATTTTTTAAAACAGATGTGAATTGAGAAAAGACTAGTATCTTATGATTTTCAGATATACCTTGGCTTAATATTTCTACTAAAGCATCGACTTTACCACTTGTTCCAACATAATCATCAATTATTACTGAAGGGTCTAAGCAAATTTGTCTTAGCTTTGTAATATATGATAAGATCTCAATTTTGCTTGTATTAAGTTCATCGTCTTTAACCTTCTTTTCAATTAAGTTAACTGCATAATCTGAATAAATTTTATAGGCCTTTGCCTGCTCCTTAGACATTGGAATTATAAGCTTTTTCTCTATTTTATCTGGTAATTCCTTTATTACATCCCTTTTATATCTTCTTAAAATAAATGGCTTTATTAGCTTATTTAATTCCTCTAAAATTTTATCAGATTCATTTAATCTTTTATGGTATCTTACAGAAAACTTCTTTTCATCAAAAAGATAGCCTGGCATTATAAAATCAAAAATTGACCAAAGCTCCATTAGAGAATTTTCCACTGGTGTTCCTGTAAGGGCAAATTTTCTATGGGCCTTTATTGATTTTACAGCTTCTGCATTTTGAGAAGATGCATTTTTTATATTTTGGGCTTCATCTATAAATAAATAGTCAAATTCCATCTTTTCATATTGTTCTAAATCTCTTTTTACTAGGTTATAGGTTGTTATTATTACATCTACATCCTTTAAATTATCTAATTGTAACTTTCTTTCTTCCTTTGGGCCATTTACTACTGCAAATTTAACATCTGGGGCAAACTTTTCAAATTCATGGCTCCAGTTATATATTAATGAAGTTGGTGCAACCACTAATGTTTTCGAAGGAAGGGAGGATAATATAAAGGTAATTGCTTGTATTGTTTTACCAAGGCCCATTTCATCTCCTAAAATTGCACCAAAGCCTAGGTAATCTATGGCTTTAAGGTAATTATATCCTTCTTTTTGATAGCTTCTAAGCTCAGCATTTAAATTCTTTGGAAGCTCAAAGGTTAGCTTAGCAATATCCTTAACCTTCTTTTGAATTTTAGTCAATTCTCTTTTTCCTTTAATATATCTTAGTTTATTTTCTTTAATATATTCATTTACATAAATTGCTTTGTTTTTGTTGAACCTTAAGGTATCCCCTATTATTTCATTATCAAAGGATAGGATATCTAAAAGCTTAGCAAAGTTTTTGAATTCTATTTCTTCTAAATCCAAAAACTCCCCATTTTCCAGCTTGTAATACTTTTTATTATCTCTTATGGCTAAAATTATGTTTTTTACTTCTTCTGGGGAAATATCATCTACCTTAAACTTAAATTCAAAATAGTCATATTTACTTGGTTTAACTTCACCAAAAATGTTTTTACTGGATACATTTTTTATTATTTTGAAGTTTTCTGAATAATAAACATTACCTACTTCCTGAAGTTTTGCTATGTCACTTTTAAAGAAGTTAAATAGGTAGTCATCACCTAAAAGCAAATAAAATTTTTCATTTGATGAATCAAAACCAAGGGATTTTAGAAGAGATAAAACTTCTTCTTCTTTATTAAAATCTCTATAGATGATTTTGCCTTGGTAGTCACCAAAAATATTAAATTCATATTTGCCATACTTTACTTTTAAGGTTAAAACAACATCTTTTCTTACCTTGTCAAAGTAAAAATTAAATTCTGGATCTTCTTTTACTATTTTATCTTTTATTTTTTTATTGATATTTACATAGTTTGATAATGTATAAAGCTTTGGAAGGAGCCTGCTTAAAATTTTATTTTCATCATCAATACTTAAAGAAATATTGCTTTTATTTTTAAAAACCTCTAAGTATGGCGCTATTTCATAACAGAATTTTGAATCTGGAATATAAATGCTGCTGCCATAAAGAAAAACAGAACCTTCCTTATTAAGCTTTTCTGGAATCCCCTCCTCAATTCCTAAAAGATATTCTGATTTTAAGCCCTTCAAGTTTATTTTTAAATTTGGCTTATCAAATATTATTTCTGTTTCAACGGGTCTATAAAAAAAGCCTTCATCTAAGTAGACCCTATTATTAGAAATAATAGATAAAAATTCCCTAATTAAAAACTCTGGTATTCTTAAGTATTTTCCATCTATATATTTATCTTGCCTTCTGGTAAAGGAGGATGCAGCTCCCTCTACATCTTTTACCTTTTGAAGAAAATCAAATATCTTGCGTTCATTTATGTTTAATTTTTGGCTTCTTATGTTAAAGGTAAAGTCCTTCCCATAATTAATTGGAAGTTTATTATAATAAGATATAAGGAGCTGGTTTATGTCCTTTACTACATATAATTTATTTGAAGAAAGGCCCTTTAAACCAATTTTAAATTGTGCTGTTAATAGATTTTTAATACCTAATCTATTTAAGTAAATTTCTAGTTTTATTTCTTCCTTATTTTCATTTCCTAATAATAAACTAAGAAGGCCACTGCTTTCCACATTACTTTTAAATATAACTTCATTACCACTCTTTTTATCTAGTAATGTTTTTATATCTTCATTATTATCTATATAATCTAAAAATTTATAAAAAACTCCATAAAGATGACTGCAGCAATAGTTATTTTTTCTTATCTCATTTTTTTCGTAATCATCACAGGTACAGTAACTTGAGATTACTTCCTTGGTTTCAAGATCTATATTTAATTTTGTAGAAAATTCACTAAAGAAATTTTCTGATATAACATTTGAAGTAATTTTAATTATATCTATATTATGAGAAACATTAAAATTAGATATTAAATCCATTTTTAAAATATTTCTTCCACCCTTTTCATTTTTACCACTAGTAGATTTTTTGAAACTTTCTATTAAAAGTTCTTTCATCATTATTATCACCCCAATTTTCCTTTTAAAGCTTACATTTATTATTCCAACTGAGAGTTTAGATTAGCTTCACCCAAAAATTTTATCAGTGTTGGATGCTTATCCTTTTATTATAACAAAAAAGAAGTGGCTATACCACTTCTACAGAATTTCCTTCCAAAGGTCCTTTAGATTGTAACCTTCTTTGTACTCTTTAGATATTTTTATTGTTTTTATATTTTTTGTTATAAAAACTCTCTTTAAATAATCTTTAAAATCATTTTCTACCATTACAGTTTTCAAGATATTATTATTCAAATCCACAAAGGAAATTGGTATTTCACTTTGAAATAAAAGAACTTCTAAATGCTCTTTATCTTTTTCTTCTAATATATTATATAGTCTTCCATAAATATATTTGTTATTTCCTGCAAATTTAAAAAGTAAACTAATAAAAGGTTGTCCACCTAGTTTTAACTTCATTGCTTTCATTTCTAAAGTAGCTTTATTTAATAGATATTCAATATTAGATAAATCTTCCTTTAAATAAAAGGCAGAACATAATTGATTATCTTCAAACTTTGTAATGTAGTTACCTATGGTACCCTTCTCCATTCCTTTTAACGGGCTAACCCTGTTCAAACCTATCCCCCCTAAGACTATAAGTAGCATATTAGCTTCATTATACTATAGATCTTTAACAATCTTAAGGAGTATTTAATGGGAATCTTGCCATATTTACTTTTCACCGGAAATAACAAGTTTTAAAATCATCATTGAAGAATAATCTAATTCAAAAAAATTATTATATTCATTAATCAAGGATGAAACTCTATTATCTTTTATCAGATCTTCATTAATATTAGTTTTAAAGTTTTCTTTACCAAGAATATCACTATGATTTACAACAGCTTCTATATCTAACTTTTTAAAATTTAGCCTTTTTAATAATGTTACTAAGGCGCTTCCTATTTTTCTATTTCCATTTAGGTTGCTTTGTAGTAGGCCTAAATTTCTATTAATAGTTTCCATAGTTTGATTGCTTGGGAAAGTAGTACCCCATATATCAACATCTACATCAATTATAAAAACTTTTCCTCCAGGTTTTAATACCCTGTATATTTCCTTTAAAGCCTCTACCGGCTTATCTAAATGTTGAAATACAAACCTTGCTATTACAAAATCAAAGTAATCATCAGGAAGGGCAGATTTAGTAACATCATCTTTTACTAAAGCTACCCTGTCTCCATAAACTTTATAATCTAATCTTTTATCTGCATACTTTAAGAAATTTTCATCAATATCTGCTGCTGTTATTTCTGAATTTGGGAAACTATTTAATAAAATTTTTGTGTAAAATCCTGGACCACAGCCTACCTCTAAAATTTCACTATTGTCCTTAAGCCCCAACATTTTTAGCATTCTAATTTCTTTTTTATATCCTAAATAGGCCTGTTTTTTTAATCTTGATATTTCGGTTTTAAAACCTATTTCTTTATATATTTCATTATATTCCATAATAAGCTCCTAAGAATTATTCTACTATTTATTGTATTCCTAGAAAAATATATTGTGAAATATCTATTTTATTTCTTTTAAAGCTTTTTCTATTATATTATCACCATAATCTACATAAATATCTGGTTCTAATACACTTTTATTATCCTTATTTATATCAGGTCTTGTCCATTTTTTGTGAGACACTTGGCCTAGTATTTTTGAGTTCTTTAATTGAAATCTTACTACATCACCATAGGAAGAAGGACTATTAGCACTTGGTCTTCCAACTAATGTTCCAAGGTCACCATCACTAACCCAAACTGCTAACATTTGGGCTGAACTAAAGGTGTTTTCATTTGTTAAAACATGTAAGCTTATATCATCATTCTTTTCAGCTTCCATGCTGCCCTTATGAGTTATATGACCTTTTCTTCTTAAGTATCCCCTTTGTTCTTGGGCTAAGGGAGAAAATCTAACTACAGCTCCATAGCTTCCTGGCTTTATTTTAAGAGTTTCTAAAATCATTGAACAAGCCATTGAATTTCCCCCAGGATTATCTGAAACATCAATTATAAAATTTGTTATACCTTCATTTAAGTAATTACCTATATCTTCTACAACCTTTTCTAAGTCAGGGTTTACTTCACATATTCCTAGCCTTATATATGCAGTATTATTATCAATCTTTTCGCTATAAATGCTGTAATCTAATTTCTTATATTTATCTTCACTTGTAAATTCAACTTGGATAGTTTCTTCTTTACCCATATTTTCTAGGGTAAGTGTAATATTTTTTGAAGGTTCAACCCCTGTATTTTCTAATATCAACTTTCCCTTTGAGAATTTTGCTATATTTTTAGCTTCTGCCATATAATTTTCAGCAGGAAAGATATCTTGAATAGTTTTTATTATTAGATCGATATCTACATTACCTATTTTAGTCACTGTTTTATTAGTTGGTTTGCTATCCTTATCTAGCAATATTAACTTTCCATCTTTATATATCCAATTTACATCTAAAAACATTTCTTCTTCCCAACGTAAAGATGTATGTCCATCATTTATTGATGATAAGTACCTAGATATTTTATTTTGTAATTCTCCAACTGTCATGGCATTATTACTAGTGCTTAAAAGCTCCTCTTTCATCTTATAATACTTTTCTGGTACTTCCTCTAAAAATATTGGGTGAGTGCTTTCCACTATTTCAATAATACTTTCTATATCTTCCTTTACCTCTTCTTTTGTTAATAATTCATGTAGTTCTTCTGGTTCAGTAGCTTCTAGATCCTTTACCTTATAAATACTAATTGGTTGAGTAAAGAATATATATATAAATACTCCTAATAAAAGAACTACTAGGATAAGAAAAATTTTCTTTTTCACCTTTTTACCTCCAACCTATTTTGAAGGGGAAGACTTTTTCTTCTTCCTCTTTTCATAATACTTTGAACATTAACCTGGAGATTACTCCAATAAGGATAGGTATTAGTTTTATGTTATTCTATTTACTATCAATATAAGTACTTGTACCTGATAATCTGCTATATGGCACCTAAAATTATTTTATACTTCTATTTCAAATCCATATTCACGCAACACATAGTCATCATCTAGTTTTTCTTCATAGACTCCATCTACCTGCCTAAATCCGTTTTTTATATATAAATTTATTGCTGGCTTATTGATATCCACAACAAATAGCCTTAAATATTTTGTATTCTTCTCCTTTGTAAGTGTGATTGCATGATCAAGCATTATACTGCCAATTCCTTTTACAAGGAAATCATTTAGTATTTCTAACATTTTTTTGATTCCTAAAATTATCAAATCCAACTAGCAAAGAACCAATTACAATAAGAATAAATCCAATATAAAAAAGAGTATTGTGATTACTATCTAAAAAGATATGACGAGTGCTGAAAATTAATGCTATCAGAACAAATATATTTATTATTTTTTTAATTTTCATAAGATTTCTCCTCCCATACTAATTAAAGTTTTTATATTAATTCTTATCTATTACTAACTTTTTCCTTTTTCCACTTTTCCTAGTATATCAATGATATTTCCAATAACTATAGATGTAAAAAATAATAATACCAAACCTATAAAACTAACACTAAAACCATTTTTCCTATAAGTAATAAAATTAAAAATATCAGTTTTAAATATGTATCCTATAATCTTGTATATAAGCATTGTAAATGACACAATTATAAGTGCAATTTTCTTATCTCTTGAATTAGCTACTACCCTCTTATTAATATTGTGATTCTTGTTAGAATTTTTCCTATCTTTAACCACTAAAAACATAGTTCCTATTATAAAGATAATATAAATATAAGCTAAAACCATAAGCATCTTTCTCCCTGCTCTAAGTTGTAATTTTTTTCAATTCTAATTAATATAATACCATTATTTACAAGTGTATTACAACTTTTATATAAAAATAGAGCCATCTCTAATAGATTTAAATCTATTAGAGATAGCTCTATTTGTGTACCTAAAATTTTTTTGGATAATTGTTTAGTTTAGTCCACAGATTTCAATGATTCCACCATCTTAACATTCTTCAGCTTATAATACATCACTATATTAACTAATACTGAAAATAATACAGTTAATACTGCTGATATAATAAAGCTTAAGAGATCTATATTTCGACCAAACATCATGTTGTCCATTTCAACTGTCACCATTATAAATCTGTGAAGGAGTATTCCTAAGAACTCTCCTAAAAAAATACCTATGAAGGTTAATATAACATTTTCTCTATAAATATAAGCTGATACTTCGTTATTGTAAAAGCCTAATACTTTAATTGTTGCAATTTCCCTCATTCTTTCACTAATGTTTAGGTTAGTTAAGTTATATAGTACAACAAAGGCTAGGGCCCCTGCAGAAACTATTAGTATAAGCACAACATAATTTAGGTTTTTAATAGTATTATCGAAATTTTCCTTTATGCTGGTATTAAAGGATACACCTTTTACTATAGAGTTTTCCATAATTGATTTTGAAATTTCTTCTTCATTTGAGTTTTCTAAAGTATTAACTAATATAGAATTGTAGTTTACATTTAAGTCGTAATTATCTCTATAGTATTTTTCAGTCATATAAATATAGTTCATTGTATAGTTTTCTGCTATTCCTTCTACCTTTAAGGAAGCTTCTATATTATTAATTTTTACTTTTACTTCATCTCCAACCTTAATCTTTGCATCCTTTGCAGCTTTTTCTGAAATAATAATTCCCTTGTTATTTAATGAATAGTTTTCTTTTGATTTTCTATTTTTTAAGGTTATAAATTCTTTAAATTTTTCCTGGGACTCTGGAATTATAATAGAAATATCCTTTTCTCCAGTTTCTGTACTTATTTTTCCATTTTCACTTAATATCATAAGAGAATTATCTACTTCTGATAAATCATTTATAAAGGAGAAGATCTCATCTTTTTCTACATCTCCAGCCTCTTTATCTATGTTTACCATTAAACTATATTTAAATATATCTCCAAATTGCTTTGAAATTATAGTTTTTATAGAGTCTTTTATACCAAAGCCAGTAACTATTAAAGCTGTACATCCTGCTATTCCAAAAACAGTCATAAAGAATCTCTTTTTATATCTAAATATATTTCTCACTGTAACTTTTCCAATGAAACTTAGTTTATTCCAAATAAAGTCTATTCTTTCTATTAATATTCTCTTTCCTTCTTTAGGAGCCTTAGGCCTCATAAGGGCTGAAGGTGCTTCCATAAGTTCTTTATAACAGGCAAAGAAGGAAGATAGGGTAGTAACTAAAATAGCTACTAATGTTACAAAAAGAGCTAGGGGAATATTAAATTCTAATTCAACTCCTGGTATGGTATACATAATTCCATAAGCATTAATAACTATTGTTGGGAAAAGAGTATATCCAATGGCTAGTCCCACAATACTTCCTAAAAAGCTTGCTGAAAAGGAATAAATAAGGTATTTTGATATTATTTTAGATTTTGAATACCCTAAAGCCTTTAGTGTTCCTATATTAATTCTTTGCTCATCAACCATTCTCGTCATAGTTGTTAAACAAACTAAGGCTGCAACTAGGAAAAAGAAAACTGGGAATACCTTAGCTAGTTTATCTATACTTTCTGCATTACTTCTGTAGTCCATATAGGAATAGTTACCTTCCCTATTTAATACAATCCAACTTGGTTCTTCAATGGCTTTAATATCATTTTCTGCCTTCTTTATTTCTGCTTCTGCAGCAGATATTTCTTTTTCAAAGGTTTCCTTTCCCTTTTCATATTCTTCTTTACCTTTTTCTAATTCCTTTTTTCCCTTTTCTAATTCTAACTTTGCATCTTCAAACTGCTTTTTTGCTGCTTTCTTTCCTTCCTCTAGTTCTTTTTTCTTTTCTTCTAAAAGCTTTTCACTATTTGCAAGTTCTGCTTCTTTACTTGCTATTTCAGCTCTTCCTGCTGCTAATTGTTCTTCAGTGGATGTGATTTGATTTTCTACATATTCAATGCCTTTATCAATTTCTACTCTATTTTCATAAAGGTTTTCTAACTGAGCTTTTAATGCCTTTTTTTCTTCTTCAGATATATTTAATTTATCTATAGAATTTTCTGCTTCTTTAATTCTTTTACTAATATCTTCCCTATTGCTTTTAAGGGTTTTCAGGGTTTCTTTTGCAATTTTAAGACTGCTTTCTGCTGCAGCTCCTTGACTTTCTAAAGTAGCCTTTGCTGCTTCTAAGGAGGCCTTTCCATCAGTTATCTTATATTCAGCAAGGGATATTTCATTTTCAGCCTTAACAATGGTAATATTAAATTCCATTTCATTTTTAGCTAATTCCTTATCTCCCTCTTCTAACTCCTTTTCCCCTTCTTCTATTTCTTTCTTTGCCTTATCTAATTGCTCTTGTCCCTTTTTTCTTTCTGCTTCTAATTCAGCCTTACCTTCATTTAACTTTTTAGTAGCTTCCTCTAATATTTCATTGTATCTTATATCTGCCCTTTCACTTCCAAGGCTTTCTATTAAAACCTTTGTTTCATCTACTAAGTCAAAGTATTTATTAGAATAGGAATTTAATTCTTTTGCACCATCTACAGTTAAATATGCTTCTGTAAAGACCTCAATATTAAAATTTTCTTGAGGAATAACAATAAAACTTGATATTTTGCCATTTCCTATAGTGGAGGATCCCTTTTCAAAGGATAAATAATTTGGTGTTCTTACCTTACCTACAATTGTATATTCAATATTATTTAGTTTTTCTTTTAGATCTTCTGATGTACCTGAGTAAAGAGTTATTTTATCTCCAATTTCTAAGTTTAAATTTTCTAATTTTCCTTCTTCAACTAAGCACTCATTTTCTTTTTCTGGAAGCCTTCCTTCCATAAGCTTGTACTGATTTACTTTATACTCATCTTCTAAAGGAATTCCCATTACCTTTAATACTTTTTCTGAGTTTTCATCCTTTATTATGGCATCTAAAGTATAGGTTGGGAAAACATTTAAAACACCATCAACCTTCTTTATCTCAGCGATATCCTCTTCTGTGAATCCTAAGGTTGAATATATTGTGATATCCATAAAATTATAATCATCATAATATTTATCAGCTGTTTTTTTCATTGCAATAGGAGAAACCTTTACTCCTGAAAAAAAGGAAACTCCTAAGGCAATTATTGCAAAGATAGATAAAAATCGTCCCTTTGTTCTTACAATATCTTTAAGAACATCTTTCATAAAAGCATTTTTAAACATTACCATTCAATCCTTTCTACTGGAAGAGGATTTTCATTTATTGTTACGCTTTCAATCATTCCATTTTTAACTTTAATAACCTTGTCCCCCATAGGTGTTAAGGCAAGATTATGAGTTATAATAACCACTGTCATATTGTATTTTTTACAGGTATCTTGAAGAAGCTTTAAAATTGCTTTACCTGTATTATAATCTAGGGCTCCAGTAGGCTCATCACATAAAAGAAGCTTTGGATTTTTAGCTAAGGCTCTAGCTATTGCAACTCTTTGCTGCTCTCCCCCAGATAATTGGGCTGGGAAATTAAACTTTCTATCTCCTAACCCAACTGCCTCCAGTGTTTCTAATGGATTTAAAGGCTTTTTAGTTATTTGAGTAGCTAACTCCACATTTTCTAGAGCTGTAAGATTTTGTACTAAATTATAAAATTGAAAAACAAATCCAATATCATACCTTCTATAGGTAATTAGTTGTTTTTCCTTATAATTTGCAATATTATTACCCTCAACAATTATATCTCCACTTGTTGGGCTATCCATACCTCCTAGTATGTTAAGTATTGTGCTTTTACCAGCTCCACTTGCACCTGCTACTATTACAAATTCACCCTTTTCTATATTAAAGGAAACACCTCGCAAGGCATCAATATCTACCTCACCCATTTTATATTTTTTTGTAACATTTTTAAATTCTATATAACTGCTCATTTTTATACCACCTTATTATAAATAAATACTTTCTAATTTGCTGATACAGAAGGAATTCTCATTTTTTCTTGAATAACCTCTTCTTCAATAACTTTTGGTACTAAAAAATTAATTGCCTCTTCTTCAATTGAAACCTTTAGTTTATTATCTTCAAAAATTTCTCCATCTACAGAAATGTAAAATTTATTGTTAGAAGTAACAGTTACTTCTTTGCATTTTCTATAAATAATATATTTACTAATTTCATCATTATCTAAGTGTTCACCATTTTTATAGGCTCCTAGTAATTTTACTAATTTAAATCTAGAAACTTTTTTTACCAAGCATACATCAAAAAGTCCATCATTTATCTTGGCTAAAGGAGCTGCTTTATAACCTCCCCCATAGGAAACACCATTTGAAAAGGTACATAATAAAAAGTTCCCTTTGATTACTTCATTATTATCAAGGGTTATTTCAAAATTTTCATGCATCCTATTTAATAAGGAATAAAATAAAGCAAGGGTATAGGCAGTTGCTCCATTCATAAAAGGAAGCTTTTTAAATTTATTTACCTGGCTTGCAACCTTTGCATCAAAGCCAATGTTACAGATATTTATACAACCTTTATCTTTAACTCTTAACAAATCAATCTTTTCACTTTTTCCTACAACTTGTCCATCTAAATTTAAAAAATCTACTTTCTCAAAGTTCTTTATAAAATCATTTCCTGTTCCATAGGGTAATACCCCTACACTTGCATTATCACATCCCTTAATTCCATTTACTACTTCATTTAAGGTTCCATCTCCACCAGCAGCATAAAACCTTAAAGAACCTGTTTCATTTTGGCAAATATTTTTGCAATAATCCTCTGCATCTCCAATGCCTTTAGTAATATAAATTGTATAATCTTCATCAATATCTTTAAATAAGTTATCTATTCTTTCCCTTAATTTTTCTGAAATATCAAACTTGCCAGCCTTAGGATTTATAATAAAATAATGTTTAGTTAATCCCATTTTTCCTCCTATGATATGTTATTTCTCTATATCAAATAAATTTGTTTTTACCTATAGAGTATACTATATAAATTTGCAATTATCATCAGTGGAAATAAATTTAATTTATTAATATTTATTTAACAGAAATAAAAAAGAGCCGCATCAGCAGCCCTTAATTAATCTAAAGCATCAATATGTTCTTTAGCCTCTTTTAAACCAAGGCCAGTAATTTTTCTATTCTTAATTTGATATTAATTCATAATCAACTACATACTTGCTATTTGGAAGATAATTTATTTTGTATGTTTCTCCTTCTTTAGGTTTAAAATTCCAAGGGTTCCTTGTAAATTCTTTTCCCTCTATTATAAATGGGTTTAATCCTCCTGGCATATAGACTTTTTCAATTTTTCCTTCAATATAACTTGTTTCTCCCTTAATTGCATATTTTAGATCCATACAAAGAGGAATTAAAAAGCTATACATACAATAAGTTAGTAAAGGTATCATAATTACTACCATTATCCACCATAATTTTTTAACTCTGTTCTTTTTTATATCTATAATTAAAGAAATAATTTTCGCTATAACAAAAATATAAAATATAGCTACTATTATTAATTTTCCATAAAAGTATTTCATATATATCCCCCCTTCTCTCTTTAATTTTACGCATTATCTAAAAAATATTTTGCAATTATAGTTCACAGGATGATAATTTGTTACTTAATCCTTTATATTCATTCCTTTTTGACACTTTATTTGCTTTTCATTTCATATACAATCATATTGTAAATTCGACTGCTATAATATCCTTCCTCTTGAACTCTTTTTATCTCAGTGAATTTACAGCTTTCTAAAAGTTTAATAGAACTAATGTTATTTTCTTCTGTGTATGCCTCAATGGTTTTTAACTTCATTGTATTAAAGGCATAATCAACTATACTTAATAATGCTTCCTTCATTAAACCTTTGTTTTGGTATTCTGGCACAATTCCATAGCCTAATTCACCGCTTCTAAGTTCTAAGTTAATATTCCAAATA
>JAAYOT010000066.1 GCA_012520205.1 Clostridiales bacterium | reverse complement strand
ATTACTTGTCTTACTAAATCTATATCTTCCTCTTCATATATCTCTAAAAATATAATTGGTAAATCTCCTGATATTCCATAGGCCCATAAATCTTCCTGACTTTTATTTATCTTTTTAATATACTCTTCTCTATTTTTCCTCTTACTGTTTAAATATAAAATATGGGATGAAAAGCTTTGAAATATGTTGGCTTGAGCTGACCTTATTCCCATATGCTTTAGCTCTAATACATTTTTATAGTTATAGCAAATAACTGATTTTTCAATGGTAGATATGTTTTTATATTTTTTAATTAAATCTAGTAGTTCTTCCTTTGAATCTGAAACTCCGGTTAAATAATATACTGTCTTTTCTTCATTAGGCATTAATTTTATTTTGCATCTTATACTCATTATTGGATCTAGTACTATGCCAACTGTATTTTCTAGAAGCTTATTAGTTTCCATTGCTCTTGGAGATTTTAAGCTTTTATTTCTGCCAATAAAGTTAAGCCTTGAAGTCTCATAAGTTAATTCTTCTACATCTTCTCCCGACTCTATAGTGTGGAATATAAAGTGAGTTTTTTCATTTGCACTTCTCTTTCTTCTATTTCCAATTAAGGCTTTAAGGTCCCTGTTATAATCTGTACTAATAAAAAGGTTTGAGAAAGCTGGATGAACTGCATCCCCCTCAAAGCTTTGGAGAGTGACTTCTAAATAGCTTGTTATTTCTAAGTTCTTTTCTTCCTCACTATTATTTTTCAAGGTAATTTTTCTTATTTCCACATCATCTTCTGAAGATAAGGATATTTCATAATTAGCCTCTATAGAATCATCTTTCCTTGTAAATTTAGCCTTATCTATTGTAAATTCTACAGAATAATCATCACCAATTTCCTTGCAAGGCTCATAGGCTGGACTCCAATATTTATCACTTTTTAAATCCTTAATATAAAAGAGCATTCCAGAAACATCAGAGGTAGAATCTCCCTTCCATCTGTAGACTGTTAGGTTATCTTTTTTTGAATACCCACTTCCAGCATTATTAACCATAATTGAATAGGAGCCATTAGATAAAAGCAATACTTCTGGATTTTCTCTATTATATCCCTTAAATATTCTAGGAATAAAATCTTCTCTTTCTATATTTAATTTTTCTATATTATAAATTCCTGCTTCCCTTGTGTAGGTAATGTTTTCTGGAACCTTTTCTTTAAGAAGGACCTCCACTGATTTTATCTGTGGTATATTATGAAATCTGTCTTTTAAAATATCATCATTTATAAGATTATCCAGGGCAAGAAGGGACATTCCCAAGTGATGAACCATATAGGACCTTACTTCTTTTCCCTTTACTTCTTCTCTTTTTTCCCTATCATTATAATCAATTGCTTCTATAAAACCATATTTTCCATAGTAGCCTTCTTCATAAAGCTTCTTTAAGTTTTCTATAGCTCCTAAAGGATCATAAGGCAGAGTCATCATTGTAGAATAGGGGGAAATTACTAGGTTTTCTTCTAAACCTCTTTTTAGCCCTATGCCTGGAACTCCAAAGGCTTTATATTGATAATTTTGATTTACATCTGTTTCGTAATAGCCAGATTCAGATATTCCCCAAGGGACATTTTTGTTTTCTCCATAATATTTTTGTGCAGTTATAACAGAGTTATAGGTTAGGTCCCAAATGGTATTTTTATAATTTTTTAGTACTTGATAAGGCATAAAATATTCAAACATGGTGCCACTCCAAGATGCTAAGGCTTTTTGATTATAAACCTTTGTCATATTTCTACTTAGCTTATACCAATGACTTCTTGGCACTTCTCCCCTGGCTATAGCTAAAAGGGAAACTATTCTCGCCTCAGATGCCATTAGGTCATAATAGGAATTCCCTAAGGATTGCTCTTCTAGGTTATAACCAATGGCAAATAGCTCTCTTTCTTTAGAGTAAAGAAAATCAAATTTCATTTCTTCAATTATTTTATTTACTTCTTTTGAAAGGTTCTTTAACCTGTCTTTAAAGTCTATTAGTTTATTTAAATCCTTATCTATAGGCATTTGCATTTCTTCATTTAAGGAAGATTTTATTTCCTCAACATTCTCAATTATTTCATTTATGGAAGGGGCTTTAAAACTACAAAATCTTTCGTCTAAAAACCCTTCAACACCTCTAAAAATATAATCATAAAAATCTAGCTTTTTTTCTAGTTCATTTTTAAGTTTTTTAAGCCAATAATATTCTTTTTTATCTTCTTCAAGTAAAGTTTCTACCCTTTTTAATTCCTCTTTTAAAATTTGTCTATATTCTCTTAAATTAATATTGTCAGGTATATTATTTAAAATTTCTTCTTTATCATCTATTCTTATTAAATTATAAATATCAAAAAGGGATGTTATTTCTCTTTCCCTTATTATTGGAGTATTCATAAAATTATCTACAGTTTCTTTTATTATCCACAGGTAACCTAAAAAGTTTCCACTATCAACTGTTGATACATATTTGGGCCATAGGGGCTTTTTTGTTTTTGTGTCATACCAATTTAATAAATGTCCCTTATATTTTTCTAAATCTTTTATATTATCTAGGATCAGTTCTAACCTGTAAATTACTTCTCCCATAGAAATGTAGCCAAAATCGTAGGCAACTATATTAGAAATAAGCCCCATTCCTATATTAGTTGGGGAAGTTCTATAAGCTACACCCTTATAAGGCTTTTCCTGATAATTATCTGGAGCTAAATAGTTATTTTCTTCATTTACAAAGTCCTCATAATAGGCCCAAATTCTTCTTGCATTTTCTCTTAAGAATTCTTCATCTTCTATTTCTAGCCTATCTTTAATATATATTTTTTCCTTTGATATATAACAGGCTATAGCTGGTGCAGCTGCCCAAAGAATTATTAGAGGCAGCATAAATGGTAAAGACTCTCTAGAATTGTTCCAACATAAAGAAAATAAAACTACTGCTAGTATTGGATTAGCTGCCATTTTCATATAGTACCAAGGGTAGGTGTTTTTAACTAACCTTTCAACCCTTGCTGCTGTCTTCCATTCTAAAAGCTTTTTCTTAGAAATAGTCATTCTAAAAATACTTCTAACTATAGCATCTACCATTAAGTACCCTTGAGCAGGAATAAAGCTTGTTATTAAAATTATCTGTTTTAGACTTTTAAAGACACCATTTAGTTTGTTTTTAGGAGTTACAACAAAGTCTGTTATTGTAAATAATACTGGCGATATTAAGACTAAAAATACAAGTAGGGCTATTTGAACTGCCCCCCTTAGTATTGATACTGATGCAATTAAGGCAACTATTAAAGCTGGCGCTAAAAGGCTTCTTCTTAGGTTATCTATTACCTTCCACCTTGATATTAGAGATAGCTTTTTTGAAAAGATCCACCTAAATATTTGCCAGTCTCCCCTTACCCATCTATGAAGTCTTAGGGCACTGGCCATATAGCTTAAGGGATAGCCATCTATAAATTCTACATCTGTAACTAGGGCACATCTTGTTAAAACTCCCTCTAATAAGTCATGGGATAGAACTCTATTTTCAGGTATTTCGTATTTTAAAAGGTTATAGAAGCTTTCTATTTCTATAATTCCTTTTCCTGTGTATATGCCTTCTTTAAATAGGTCCTGATAAACATCGGAGGAAGCTGTGGAATAGGCATCTATACCTGAATCACCTGCAAAGATTTTTGAAAAATATGTTTTATGTTTTTCTTCTAAATCAACAGTAACTTTAGGCTGCATTATAGTGTAGCCTCTTTTTACTTTAAGATTTTCTATGTAAGGTTTATTTAAGGGGTGACTCATGGCCCCTATAAGCTTTTTAGCAGACTCTAAAGGTAAAAAGGTGTCTGTATCTAAGGTTATTAAATATTTTACATCCTTTAAATTATCTATTTTGCCGCTTATTATGTTGAAGCTTGTGTCTTCATAACCTTTAATTAAGGCCATAAACTCCATAAGCTTTCCTCTTTTTCTTTCATAACCTATAAAGGCTTTTTCCGACTTATTGTATTGTCTTTTTCTATTGAAGAAGTAAAATATTGTTTCTTCATTTTTGCAGTATTTTTCATTTAGTTTTTCGATTAATTCTAGACCTCTGTTATTTATTTCATCATCTACAATTTCTTCTTCATATTTGCTGTCTTTTAAGTCTCCAAGAATTGCATAGTATATATTTTTATCTCTATTTCCTAAATAATACACTTCAAGCTTCTCTACTAAAACCTCTACCTCTTTTGGTGATGAAAAAATAGAAGGTATTGCTACTACAGTTTTGGATTCATCTGGAATATTCTTTGAAAGATCTAGTTTTGGAACATGGGAAACTGGAATTATTTTTGGCACTATCCAATTAAATAAGGATATTATTACTTCACTGCATGGAAGAAGCATTATTATAAATGCAAATATGTACTGGCCCCTTGTAAAATCTAATGGAAGCAGGTAACTTAATAATAAAATAATTAAGTCTAGTAATATTGTTCCTAAGATGATTATTAGCAGATATAATTTTTGTGATATGGTTCTGTTTATTTTTTTATTTACGTTAAAGGTTTTTAAAAGTTTTTTTAAACCATCATCTACTATGTAATAACCTACGTGTTTTTTATATTCTTCAGCCTTTTCTTCTTGATTTTCTTTCGAAAGTTCTAGGGCTCTTTTAGCAATATCTACTTCCTTAATATTTGTTTTCTTTGAAATCTTTTCTATTTGATGCCTGTAGTAATCCTTGCTTTCAAAATCCATGTACTTATATGTATTTGATAAATCTTCTTCTAAAATTTTTTCAACCTTGGAAGTTTGATTAAAGAATCTTTTCCAATTTATTGAGTCCATGTTTCTTAGGGAATTTATTGTTATTCCTATATCTGTTGCTGCATTTCCTTCTTCTATTTGATCCTTTTTTATTTCCTTTTCTAAATGAGAAACATCTTTTAATTGGAGTCTGTCTAGGGCAAATTTATATATCCTATCATCATCTATAAAATTATCTCTTAATATGCTTAAAAACTTTTCCATAAACTCTGAAGAGAACTTTTTGTCATGAAAGCTTTCGTCTTCAGCAATATATTGGTTTTCTATATTTAGTTCAATATTTTCTACGTTTTCTATTGGATATTTTTCTTCAAGCTTTTTTAGTAAAGTATCTATTTTCCCTTTGTTGTAATAATCTATAACCTTATTGGCTAATTCCCTTGCTCCAGTTCTCCTTCTTTGAAGAATTGCTATTTCTTTTATTATGTTAGCAAGGTTAATTATTAATACAGCCCTTATCATTAGTGGGAAGGCCCAAAGTTCTCCCATGGTTAGGGTTTCATCTAGCTTATTTATGAATCTTATGGCCTCATTTTCATCTATTTTATTATTATTTTGATTTACGTATTCCTTTGCTAATATATAAATTCTAGGATATTCAGTATCATTTATACTTTCTACTGGAATCTTATTAAAATATTCAAGGGGCATATTAAATTTTATTGCTTTATATTCCTTTTCTATAAGGTATATATTATCTAATATCCATTCAGCAGAAGGTATTATCTCCTCCCCCTGCTTATGAAGTTTATTAAGGTACTTGTAATTATGAATAATACCTTTAAAGGCGTAATTTATCTCCTTTAAAACATTTCTTCTAGTGTTGCTAAGTGTATTTTTTTTCATAATATACTCCTTCCTATTACCTTTAAGTTATTATTAGCATTTTTTACAATT
>JAAYOT010000065.1 GCA_012520205.1 Clostridiales bacterium | reverse complement strand
TTTAATTTTACAGTTGGCAGTAATTTAGGAGCCTCAACTCCAAAATAATCAAGAATATATTGAGTTTCTTGATTAACATTACCTAACCTACAAGGTATTGCAGGTATATTTCCAGTTTTATTTTTAAATTCTGCATATGCATAAGCTGCACATATTGAATCCGAGTCTGGATTCTTATGTCCAGTTACATAAATTACATCCTTCAAAATTGTCCCTCCTTTTGTTGATTAAAGTCGTATATGACTATTCTATATTTATATTTTTAATTTGTAAAGTCATCATTTAAAACTATCTGTTGAATTTTGCTGAAAATAATGCAAGAAAAAATAAAAAATATATAAAATATTTAAAAAATAAATAATTCATATCTTGCATTTAACTAAATATAATATATAGAAACCATTATAAGGAGGACAAATGGTGATACAGGAGAAAGAATTTATACATGGACTAACTACCAAGGAAGCAAAAAGAAGACAAGATACTTATGGATTAAATGAAATATCACATAAGAAGAAAAAATCGCTACTCTTTATATTTTTATCTCAATTTAATGACTTAATTGTATGGATATTAATAGGTGCAACTATTATTTCAGGACTTATGGGGGATAGTGCAGATGCTATTACTATACTAATAATAGTATTTGTAAATGCAATAATGGGATTTGTACAGGAGTTTAGAACTGAAAAATCTTTAGAAGCATTAAAAGAACTAGCAGCTCCAACTTGTAAGGTTATCAGAGATGGTGTGTTAAAAGTAATAAATTCAATTGAAGTTACAATAGGTGACTTAATTGTTTTAGAAGCCGGAGATAGAATACCAGCAGATGGAACCTTTATTGAAGCATCATCAGTAATGGTTGATGAATCTCTTTTAACAGGAGAATCTGTTGGTGTAGGTAAGGAAGCTAAAAAAGGTAGAAACTTAGGTTTCATGGGCACAACAGTTTTAAAAGGTAAAGGCCTATTACTTGTAGACAGTGTTGGAATGAAAACTGAAATGGGTAAAATAGCAAACCTTTTAGATAATATTGAAGAAGAAAAATCCCCTTTAAGGGAAAGATTAGATTCTTTAGGAAAGGTATTAGTAGCACTGTGCTTAATAATATGTGCTCTTGTTACTATCCTTGGAATTATAAGGGGAAATGAAATAGGGGACATGTTCCTACTTGGTGTTTCTTTAGCTGTTGCAGCAATTCCAGAAGGACTGGCAGCAATAGTTACTGTTGCCCTAGCTTTAGGTGTTTCAAGAATGCTTAAGAAAAATGCATTAGTTAGGAAGCTGCCAGCAGTAGAAACCTTAGGCTGTACCTCTGTAATCTGCTCAGATAAAACAGGAACCTTGACTGAAAATAAGATGACAGTTAAAGAAATATATATGAATGGGAAAATATTTGATTTAGAAAAAGATGAATTAAAAAACCATTCCATGATAATGAAGGCGCTAGTTTATTGTAATGATTGTAATTATGATTTTAATGTTAAAAACATAGATAAGGCTCTTTATGGAGACCCAACAGAAACTGCATTAATAAAGGCCTTTTTTAATGATACAAAAAAGTTAAAAGATTTTGTATCAAATATAAATAGAGTATATGATATTCCTTTTGATTCAACTAGAAAAATGATGAGTGTTATTGTAAGAGAAGGCGGCAGGGAAATATGCTATGCAAAAGGAGCTCCTGAAAGGATATTAGAAAAGTGTACTCATATTTTAGAAAATGGTACTATAAAACCATTAACCATGCAAAAAAGAAAGCAGGTTTATTCTTATATGGATTCAATGTCTAATAGGGCATTGAGATGTTTAGCAGCGGCATATAAAGAAAAAAATATAGTTCATAATGAAAATCTAGAAAAAGATTTTATATTTTTAGGTATAGCAGGAAGCATTGACCCTCCAAGGCCAGAAGTGAAGGATGCAGTATTAAAATGTAAGCTGGCAGGTATTCAACCAGTTATGATTACTGGAGATCATAAAAATACAGCCTTAGCAATAGCAAAATCTATTAATATTTGTAATACAGATAGTCAAGCAATTACTGGAGAAGAAATAGAAAGAATAAGTGATGAAGAACTTACTAAGAGAGTTAAGGATACAAGAGTATTTGCCAGGGTTTCCCCTAATCATAAATTAAGAATAGTAAAGGCCTTTAAAAATAACAATAATATTGTTGCAATGACAGGGGATGGGGTTAATGATGCCCCTGCAATTAAGGAAGCAGATATAGGTGTTGCAATGGGTTTATCTGGTACAGATGTAACAAAGGAAGCAGCTTCCATGGTTTTAATGGATGATAACTTTGCTACAATTGTATCAGCAGTAGAAGAGGGAAGAATAATCTATGATAACATAAGAAAGTTTATAAGATATTTATTATCTTGTAATTTAGGTGAAGTTTTAACAATGTTTTTAGCCTCCTTATTCTATCTTCCAAATCCATTAACACCAATTCAAATATTATTTGTAAATTTAGCTACTGATGGCTTACCTGCCATAGCTCTTGGAGTAGACCCACCAGATAAGGATATTATGTGTCAGCAGCCAAGAGAAAAGGGAGAAAGTATATTTGCAAGAGGGCTGTGGTCTAAAATAACTGTAAGAGGAGTTTTAATAGGAGTTTGTACATTACTTGCATTTATAACAGGTAGATTTAGCAGATTTGATTTAGCAACTTGTAGAACCCTAGCTTTATGTACTTTGGTTATGTCACAGCTTTTCCATGTATTTGAGTGTAGGTCAGAAAGACATTCAATATTTGAGATAAAATTATTCACAAATCCGTACTTAGTAGGAGCGGTTATAGTTTCAATGCTAATGGTAGCTAGTATTTTGTACATTCCATTTTTAGCAAGAGTTTTTGATACAGTAGCACTGAACTTAGCCCAGTGGGGAATAGTATTATTTTATTCAGGAATAATTTTCTTAGTAAATAGTACTTATTTACTATTTAGGTCAAAAACAAGAAAATAAAAAAATAAAGTAAAGGAACTTTACAAGGAGGTTCCTTTACTTTATTTTCTTGTAAATTAAATAAAAGTTTGTTATATTTTATATAGCAAAATTTTAAAGATTGTTAAGCAATCTTTATAAGTGCACAGTTCACAGTGCACAGTCCACAGTTTAGGATAAAACTACT
>JAAYOT010000064.1 GCA_012520205.1 Clostridiales bacterium | reverse complement strand
TTAACTGCTTTTGTAATAGCAAGGTATGGAAAGAATAAAGATAAAAGAAAAGTTACTTACAAAATGAAGGAAGTATATGTTCTATTAAAAGAAAAATACTACAACATAACTGGTGAAGATGATTACTTAGTTTGCGCTCTTTGGGCATTAAATGACATAGAGGTTGATACAATAAGAGAATTTATTGATACAATTTATGATCATATGAGTGAAATTAACATAAAATCAAAAAATAGTATTCAAGGATTAACAAATGCTATAATGTTAAATGGGTCTTCGGGCCATATGTATAGAACTATAGAGTTTATGATACAATTAGAAAAAAGAGGAATTAAATTTGAAGATCAATTTCTACCATTAATAGGTCTCCTTACAAATAGAGATGTAAGAAAAACTGTAAGCTTAATAGAAGAGGTTACAGATAAACTTATTGAGGAAGAAAGTGAATATGAATACTATATGGATAAGGGCTTTAGGACAGTAATATCCTTATGTATAATATTTTTTGCTAATAATTTTGAAGAAAGAAAATATATAGATGAATTATTAGCCTTAGGGGTTTATTGCTTTATAAAATCAAAAAATAAGGGAATGTTTGCTGAAGCCTTAGCTTAAGGTGGAGTATTATGGAAAGAACAATATTACATGTAGATATGGATGCTTTTTTTGCATCTGTTGAGCAGCTAGATAATAAAAATTTAAGGGGGAAGCCGGTAATAGTTGGTGGCACAAGTTCTAGAGGGGTTGTAGCAACTTGTTCTTATGAAGCAAGAAAATATGGACTTCATTCAGCAATGCCAATTTTTATGGCTCAAAAATTATGCCCTCATGGAATATATGTACCTGCTAGATTTGCAAGATATAGAGAAATATCTAATCAAGTATTTGATATCTTAAGAGATGTTACTAAAGTTATTGAGCCAGTATCTATTGATGAGGCTTATTTAGATATTACAAATAGCAGATTTAATAATGGCTTAGAAGCAGCAAAACATATAAAAAGCAGAGTTTTAAAGGAAATAGGTTTAACAATTTCAGTTGGGATTTCTTATAATAAGTTTTTAGCAAAGTTAGCTTCAGATTGGAATAAGCCTAATGGAATTATGGTTATAGATAAAGAAATGATTCCAGATCTTCTTCTTCCCTTAAAAATATCTAAAATTCATGGCATAGGAAAAAAATCTGTTGAAAGGTTAAATAATATAGGTGTTTTTTATGTAAAGGATTTATATGAGATGCCAAGAAGTTTATTTACTGAGTATTTTGGAAAATATGGCCTGGAAATTTACGATAGAATAAGAGGTATTGATAATAGGGAAGTAAAAGAAAATAGAGATAGAAAATCCTATGGAAAAGAAAGAACTTTAAGTTCAGATACCCAAAGTAAAGAAGAGCTTCTTCAATATATAGATTACTTTTCAAAAGAAATAAGTAATAATATGATTAGGAATAATATAAAAGGAAGGACAATTACATTAAAATATAAGACTAGTAATTTTACAAATCATACAAGAAGTAGAACTTTAACTTACTACACTAATAGCTACTCAGATATTTATAGTACTTGTAAAGAACTATTAGAGGAAGAAAATATTGAAGTAGAAATTAGGCTTATAGGGGTAACTATATCTTCCTTTAAGGAAGATAAAATAGAGCAGCTTAGTTTATTTTAATAAAAATATGTAAATACCTTTAAATAATATAATTATTGACTTATAATAAAACTCTAAGAGTAATTTAAGGTTTAGGAGGAAATGAAATGGATAATAAGGATTTAGCTAAAATGATAGACCATACATTACTAAAGGCTGATGCAACAGAAGAAGGTCTTGAAAAGCTTTGTAAGGAAGCTTTAGAATATAATTTTGCATCAGTATGCGTAAACCCAGCAAATGTAGCTAAAGCAGCATCAATGTTAAAGGGCAGCGATGTTAAAGTTTGTACTGTAATTGGTTTTCCTTTAGGAGCAACAACATCAGAAGTAAAAGCCTTTGAAACAGAAGATGCAATAAAAAAAGGTGCCCAAGAAGTTGATATGGTAATTAATATTGGCAAATTAAAAGATAAAGACTATGATTATGTAAAGAAAGATATAGAAGCAGTTGTTAATGCAGCTAAAGGAAAGGCCTTAACAAAGGTTATTATAGAAACTTGTTTATTAACAGATGAAGAAAAAGTAACCGCTTGCAAATTATCAAAAGAAGCAGGAGCTGACTTTGTAAAAACTTCAACAGGATTTAGTACTGGTGGAGCAACACAGGAAGATATTAAACTTATGAGAGAAACTGTTGGTCCTGAATTAGGTGTTAAGGCTTCTGGTGGAGTAAGATCAAGAGAAGATGCTTTAGTAATGATTGAAAATGGAGCAACAAGAATTGGAGCTTCTTCAGGAATTGCAATTTGTGAAGGAAAAAAATCAGATAGCGATTATTAATCCATAGTAAAATTTTTTTATAAAATACTGTATGAAAGACTGTTGCAAAATTTGCAACAGTCTTTTTGCAATACAAAAATTGGAAGTGATCTTCCTTTATAATGAATTTAGTGAATACTTTTCATAACATTAAAAACTTTATTAAGTAAATAATATTAATGAATTCACTATAGGAGGTGTAAAATTGCCTAGTAAAAATAAGCCATATCCTAAAAAACCAAAATCTCATGTAAAAAAACATAAAGACGCCATAAAACATATGGAAAATGATAGGGATGGAAATAAGTAAATAATTTATTGGAGGTGCTAAAGGTGGCAAAAGAAAGAAATCAAGACAAATTCAACACAAAAGGAAAGAAAGGAAAAAAGGCAGAAAAAACTGCAACTAATAATCAGTGGGGAAAGTAATCCAGTTAACAATTCACAGTGCACAGTTCACAGTTGATGTGGATTTTCAGGTGGCTGAAAATCTTTAAAATATTTTTTAATTAAACAATTTTTAATATAGAGTGTTTCATAATTTCATTATGAGATACTCTATATTTTTTGCTCCAAGTATAATTCATAGAATTTCAGCCAGTATGAAATTCAACCGAAATTGCCAATTGTTAATTGATTAGTAATATCTGTTTATCAATACTCATAGAATGTTTAGAAGAAAGTATTAAGTTTTATGAGGGGTAGTTATGAAGGTAAAGATAGATATATACTCTGGCTTTTTAGGTGCTGGTAAAACTTTTTTAATGAAGAAGTTAATTAATGAAGGCATTTATGAGAATAATATTGCAATTATAGAAAATGAATTTGGTGAAGTTAGTATAGATGGGGAAATTTTAAGAGAATCCAATATAGAAGTTAAAGAAATAAATTCAGGCTGCATTTGTTGTGAGGTTACAGGTGATTTTAAGGAAGGAATCTTTGAAGTAATTAATAAATACAATCCTAGAAGAATACTTATAGAGCCTTCAGGGGTCGCTAAGCTTACTGATATCTTAAAAGTATTTAAAGATGAAGAAATATCAGAAAAAGTAAAGCTGGAAAATGTAATTACAGTTATTGACCCTGAAAAATTTGATAGCTATATAGAAAACTTTAAGTCTTTTTATGAGGATCAAATAAGAAACACAAAAAAGATAGTCTTAAGCCGAACGCAAAATATTAATAATAAGAAGCTTAATGAAATAAT